>CAYYUU010001035.1:0-3123 GCA_964474955.1 uncultured Alcaligenaceae bacterium
AAATTAGTATAGAGAACCGTCATAACCCCTGCAAGCCGGATTTTCTAACTGACCTGGGGAACCGCACGACAACCTTTACTTTACACGTGAGGCACACACTCTTCTACCCTTCTCCGACACCGGGGACACTTTTCAGGTTCATTTTTTCCGTTTTGGTTTTGGAGCCCCTCCGATTGTCCGATTTTTCGAGGACGAGACGAGCCCGAACGCATTTACACCCAAAACACTTCACCAGGCTCGCGGCGTCCCTCGGTAAAGAATTCCCTTCGGCCAGCGAAAAACATATATGAAGGAGAAACATATCGCGTCGACTTTCCCAGGCGGGACCTTGCTCGTGTGATGTTGTCCCTTCACAATAAAGGAGAGAACCACCGACCTGCTTTCTGTTGGAAGGCGAAGGTGGTCGCCAACGGAGGGACTGGCCCTTCTAGCCTTCCTCTCCTTCCCCCTCAACCAGCGAGGTGAATCATGTCTCAGGTTTGGTTGATCACGGCCGTGCTCAGCGGTTCGTTCCTCGCCGGGTGCCTTCTGACACTGCTCTGTTCGATCCGCCCGGCATTGCGAGAGCGGTTTGCGCTGTCCGAACTTCAAGAACGCAACCTCACGATCTGCTTCTACGTGAGTTTAATGGTGATGATGGTCTTTGGCGGCTGGCTCGTCGACACCTGGCGTGCGGAGCCGACGATCATGCTCGGCGCGATCCTTGGAAGTTTCGGGCTCGCTTGCCTCGGCGTGAACAAACAATCTTCCACGGCACTCTTTGCCGCCGTCGTCCTTGGTGCGGGCGTCGCGTTGTTGCACGTCGCAACGGCCACCGCGATGCCCCGGGCGTTTTTCCCCGAGGAGCCAAATCGAGCCGCGGGAGCAACCAACTTTGGGTACGCGGCCTTCGGCCTCGGGTTCCTACTGATGCCCTTGATTTCCAAATCGATGATCGAGAAGTTCGAGTTCCGCAAGGCACATTTGCTGATGAGTCTGGCACTGCTAATTCCCGCCGGGCTGATGCTCGGTCGCCATTTGGAAGGCTCGGAACCCCCCGCCATATCGGATCCAAGGTCTTTGCTGCTGCTTTTGCAGGACTACCGAATTTACGCGGCGGCGTTGTCGATCTTCATGTTCCATTTGTTGGAGCGTTCGGTCGTCTTGTGGGCTCCGGCGTACCTGAAGGAACTCGGCTACCAGCGGACGTGGGTTCGTGGCATTGTTCTTGGCGGATTCTGGGTGACGTTCCTTGGGGCCCGTGTGGCTGCGGGAACAATCGCCGCCGCACCGTACGCTACGGCTACTTTGGTGATCTGTCTGATCGCGGTGGCGGTGTTCGCCGGAAACATGATCGGCACCCAGGCGTGGACGAACGGGGCATTCTGTTTTTGGATGCTCGGCTTTTGTATGGGACCAATGCTGCCGACACTCGTGGGAACGATCTTCTACAAGTATTCCCCAGACAAAAGCCCAATTCCGAGCGGCGTTGCCTTTGGTTTGATCGTGGGTCTTGGGATTCTCGGAAGATATGTCGCCGATCCCTTAGTCCAGCGAACTCTGCGGCAGGAAAAGGTCCGAAGTTCGATGTGGGTGACGATGGTCACGGCATTGGCCATCACCATTCCAATGATGGCCTGGCTCTTTAGTGATAGCGGCAACCCTGAGCCCGTCCGACCGAAAGAGAAGGACCGCCAAAAGAACGTTGTGCCCGCGGAACCGAAGGCGGAGAGCTGAAGGACAACATTTTGGAGGCACTCGGAACGCGATATCAATAGTTGTCTTTCTCGTAGGTACACACCGCTCGCGTGTACCTACGACAAAAAACACAGCAAAAACGACCCCTAGAAATTGCGAGTCGTTTACTGACTCTCCGGATAAAAACATGCCGTTCGAGTCACACGCAGCAATTTCTTCCGGGCCGAACGTTTCTCCCCTTTTCTCATCTGCAACACGATATGCTGAAGCCGCCCAAACAACTTGGCCGCGGTTCGATCGCCGCGGGTCTTGGCCACAAGCCTCCGGCAGGCGGCTTCCCACTCAATGACCTTGGAAAGGAACACGAACTGCCAACGCGGCCAGTGCTTGAGGCCGTACGTCAGGAGCGAATGACGCGTCACGACGCGGAGCGCCGCAGGAACGGCCCGACGATGGAGAGGGTTGAGGTGGACGGCTCCGGTCACAGGAGTGAACCACACCGAGAACCCCGCGTTGGCCGCTCGACGGCAAAGATCAACATCTTCGTAGTAGAGAAAAAAGTCCTGGTCGAGTCCGCCAAGCGATTCCAGACAACTTCGGTGGATGAGCATACAACATCCCGTGACCCAATCCACCCTGCCCTTCCCTTGTGTGTGGATGGCCTGGTATTTTCGTTTGGCACGGGGACGAATCAATCCGGCCAACGTCGTCTCAAGGGTCGGAAATCTCCCCGTCGACAGTTGCTCGCTCCCGTCTTCGTGTTTGAGACCGAATCCGATGATTCCGGTCATTGGGTCGTCGGCGAGAATCTTCTCGGCCTCGGCGAGGACCCGGTCGAGAAAATCGGGAGGGAGGCTCATGTCGGGATTGAGCAACAAGACCCACTCGCCCTGACTCAACCGAATGCCTTCGTTGACGGCTCTGGCGAAACCGCGATTGCGTCCCCATCGGCGAAGCGAAACGCCGGGACACCTTCGGAGCTTACTTGCGATGGGATCGTGCGGAGAATGGTTGTCTACGATCAGCACTTCCGCGACTTGCGATTGCATGAGGCGAGAGCGTCTGAGTTGACTGACCAACGTCGCAGTATTTCGCCACTGGTAATAGTTCACGATCACGACCGAGAGACATGGCGTTGTCAACGTCGTCTCGGTTTCGGTCGAGTGACAACCAGATGTCGCGGGCGCAACCGCACTCGGAGACTCTTGGCCGAGCCGTTGGGTAGGTCCTGCCCTTTCGCGGGCGCGCGAAGTCACGTCTTGTGGTTCGGCCTCTCTCATCCGACCGGCGAGGTTTTCGCAGTCGTCTGAGGTCTCTAACTCGAATGTTGCCATGGGTTCCTTCCCTTGGAGGTTTTCGCGACGACCTGTCGGAGAGAAAACCGACCAGCAAACGCTGTGGTTTTCGCGACGACCTGTCGGAGAGAAAACCGACCAGCGAACGCTG
>CAYYUU010001036.1:0-3123 GCA_964474955.1 uncultured Alcaligenaceae bacterium
ATTCAGTGGTAGTGAGAAGCACTAGACTCTATCTGTGGAGATCACTGATGACTCATCTCACAACTCGAAAACTACCCTACCTTGTTCATATTGAGGTCCCGCAGGCTCCTGGAGATCCGTTTTTCTTTGAGTACTGTCCACTTGGACTTCAACAGCAACGAGGGCTCAATGGGCTTACCCCGCGTGTGCCGATGTATGCTGTTGCCGTCCGGAGGAAAGAAGACGGATCGTTTGAGTTTGATTGGGATCAGAGCCTGGATGATCCAGAAGAGAACCGGGAAAGTATCCAGGCAGAGGTCGAAGCTCGATTGAAAGACCGGGAGTTGTGGATCCATCGAGTTACCAAACTCGTCGATGATGTTGAGAAGTGGACCGCGGAATTGGGGTGGGCTACTCGGCGAATCGAAAAGAGCCTGGAGGAGAATTGGATCGGCAAACACCGAGTTCCTGCTTTGATCGTGCAAGAGGATACTTGCCGCATCATCCTCGAACCTGTCGGGCAATCGTCGCCGGGCACCGAAGGAGTGGTCGACCTCTATCTCATGCCGGCCTACGATGACATTGCCAGCCTCTACTATTCGGAAGGCGAATGGCGCCTCCACTTTGCATTCTCCGGCGTTGGCCGAAACGACAGTCTCGAAGAGACCGAAGAAGTGGTGCTTTCGAAGGAGGCGCTTGCGAATGCCCTTGCGGAGTTGAAGAAGCATGCCGCATGACCACGAATGGTTATCACGCATCAAGGCTGTCGGACGAGAATATGTCGTGATGCAACATGCTGCGGATCGTTTCCAGGAGCAAGCCGAAAGTGATCCAACTATACTTCGAGAACACATCCGGCTCCGGGAAATTGTCAACGCTTCGGTAAAGCTGGAAGCCACTTACATCATCCGGTTATTCGCCGAGTTCGAAACCGGAGCGAGCCAGTTTTGGGCAACGTTGCGGAGCACTAATCCGATGACCGCTGGCCTTCTGGATGGTCTCGCTTCCCGATGCCGAATTCCCACGACCCAGTTGGAAAACGCTCACGCAGTTCGGGAATATCGAAATTCTCTCGTTCGCGAACGAGAAGAGACGATGGAGGCTGTGCCGATCTCGCAAGCACGAAGTTCACTCTGTCATTTCTTCAGCCTTTTGCCTCCGGAGTGGTGACTCAACTACTCTCCAAACCCTCGCATCGTACCTCATCTCGACGTTTGCATCCCAAAGGGCATTTTCGTTACAATAGTTTTTGGAAGACGCATCTCCAGCGAGGAGGACAATCGAATCCTGACTATATCGTCTTGGGAATCCAGACGGGAAAGGTTCTGCCTATGGGTTCTCCCGATAAACGCAAGAAACGACAACAGAAAAAACGAGCCCAAGAAAAACGGCGACGTGAAAAGAAGCAGACTCCCTCTCAACAAAACAAGTCAAAGTCGTTCCGCGCTCCGGCTTCCCGACCAAAGCTCGAAGTCGTTCGAGACTTACCCGGACAGGTCAAGATGTCTGAGGTCTTGATGGAGTTCATTGAACCCTACGAGCCGATGTGTGCAGGATCGGAGAACGCCGTTCGTAATCTCTTGGCGCTCGCGGTCGTTGCCTGGAACATACCCTTGAGTCCCGAGGAGGAGCAAGAAAAACTGGTTCAAGGAATTTACGAAAGCACTCCCGAAGATTCTCGCGAAGACCTCATGCAAGTGCTCGCTGAACTCGTCGCCCGAAGGATCGAACATTATTCGCACATCAAGCGGCTGATCATCAGCTACGACTGGACTCCAACGCCTACCGGAGGGCACATCAACGTCCTCTCAACGCTCCCAATCGAGTGACGCGAGTTGCTCAATGGGTTGTTGCTCTCATGTTCGATGGCGAGTGGGCTTCGATTGTTCCTTGGAACGAAAGAGATGAGCTGTGGACCCCATTCTCCTGTTTCGATCCGACCTCGAAAACGAAGCCGAACTCGCAACGGCCCGCCGTCATTGGTCTGTCGAGGAAGACCGGACTCGCTGCCGGGACCAACTCGTCGTAGGGCGGTATTCTGTACTACCATTCTACGAGGCTCTGGAACAAGATCTCGCCGAGCGAGCCTGCCGACTCATCAACACCTATGCCGAACACAAGTGGATTGCGAACTTTGAATACTATCCCACGTTCCAAGACGTCACGCCGGAGACTTGGTTCGAGGAAGACTTCGACTCAGCTCCTGACGGGAAATTTGTTCTAAAAGGCCGGTGCAATTCGTTCAAGCATAAGTGGGCAGAGCTGATGTTCGCCAACGACAAAGCTGATGCCCTTCGCAAGGCGGCAAAACTTCACGCGGAACAATTGATCAGCCAGCAGGGACTCGTGTTTCGCCGCTTCGTTCCTCTCGAAACGTTCGAACACACATCCAGCGGACTTCCAATTACAAACGAGTGGCGGTTCTTCTTCGTCCGCGAACGTCTCGTTGGGTTTGGATATTACTGGACCATTGCCAAGAACGCGACTCCTTCGATGGACGAGGCAGGAATTGAGTTCGCTCGCAAGTGCGCCCGTCGAGTTCGTGGTCAAGTGACTTTCTTTGCCGTCGATATAGCTAAGACCGCTGACGGAAATTGGGTGCTTATCGAACTCAATGATGGACAGAGTTCTGGGCTCGGAGAGATGAACCTCGACGTGTTTTATCAAGAACTCAAAACGGCATGCCAAAAGGTCGACTAACCGATCATCCAGACCGAACAGCCCGATAAGGAAAAGGCTGAAAGAGAATTTATGAAATCCGAAAAAATCGAGTGTCGCACCCCTACTCCCGACAAGAAGCCGACTCGAATTGACAGTTGGAAATTCAACGCCGTCCGACGAGCCATCCTCGAAGCTCTTCCGACGGAGGGAGAAGGAGTCGTGTTCCGCGACCTCCCCAAAATCGTCCAGGCGGGCCTGACCGAAGACGACCTCGCCAAGCTCGGGTCGGTTTCTTGGTACACAACGACCGTCAAACTCGAACTGGAAGTGCGTGGCGAAATCCGGCGTGTCCAAGGAGTGTCACCGCAAAGATTACTCCGCACGGTTTCAATGTCCCCAAGATGACTTTGATCCCATAGACGAAACGCAACAAGAAAATATCTGCAATTGAGCAAAAACATTGATCCGAACATGGCTCGCAGC
>CAYYUU010001037.1:0-3123 GCA_964474955.1 uncultured Alcaligenaceae bacterium
GAACATCGACTTCGTCCAACGCTTCGACATGGGGGCCATCAACGCACGGTTCCCCATTGAAGAAAGCGACACTCGACGGTTCTACGGACTCGCCGGCGTTCGTGCCTTGATCATGTGGGAGCGTTTCACCTGGCGAACGACGAGCCGTGCCTTGGACGGAACGGCGACCCCGGCCGACATCGCGATCTACACCAACGTCGTTTCGAACCGGCTCTACGGTGGAACGCTCGGCTGTGGATACGACTGGTTCCTCGGAAGCACCCGTTTAGGCGGATTCGCATTGACGGCCGACTTGCAGGGGTCGGTCATGTTTGACATCGTCAAAGAGCGAGCCAAATATGCTCTGGCCGATCCATTCGCCACGACAGTAGCTTCTCGGGCCCAAAACGAATTCAATTTCTCTCCGGTCGTCCAGGGGGGGCTCCATTTTTGGTGGTACCCAACGCAAGGTATCCAAATCCGTGCGGGTTATGACGTCCTGGCGGCGTTCAACACCGTCGCAGCCGTCGAACCGGTCGACTTCAACTATGGAGCACTCGCTCCGCCCTACGAAGACTGGCAGACAAGACTTGTGCACGGGTTCCGGCTAGGGATAACGTTCGCCTTCTGACGTGGTGGAGAACGCCATCAGGCGCCTGGGCTCATGACTTCAAGATACTGTTGGGCTAACGGACCTTGGAGGTAACGCGGAAAGTAGTGTTGCCCCACGACCTCGAAGTCATCCACTTCCGAGAAGTACATGTATTGGGTGACCGCAAGAACGTCATCGCCAACGCTGATCAGGTTGAGGGTGTTCTTTTCGCGTTCGGCCCCGCGGCCTCGCCGAGACGTTGTTGTGCCGCACTGAACGAGAGTGATTCCGTGCGACCGGTCGCCTGTGTAAAAATCGAGGGAGTTTCCAATGTAGGCTCGATGTTTGTGTCCGGCGAGAATCATGTCCACCTTCAAGTCCGTGAGGTGACGAAGCATTCGTTAGGCCGTTCTCATCTCACCACCTCGATCCCATCCGGGGGGCGTGGCGATGTGGTGGTGGACGACGACGACACTCACCTGTTCCGGCGCGCCTTGTTGAAAGACCGAGGCACAGTACTCAAGTTGTTTGCGTGTGAGTCGACCAGGCAGCAGTGACCCAAACCAAGAGGTCGAGTTCAACGAAACAATCTGAACGTTCTCCAACGTCACGCTGTAATCGAGTTCTGCGCGGATGTGTTTTTGGTACAACGCAAAGGGCGTCCAAAAATCACGGAACGTCCAACGGGGCGGGACGTCGTGGTTTCCCGGCGTCACGACAACGGGGATGTGTCCGAGCGAATCCAGGAACTCGCGGGCGGCCACAAATTCTCCTTCGAGGGCGTTTTGGGTGAAGTCCCCACTGGCCACGATGACGTCGGGTTCCAACCGCGTTGCGAGGTTGCGAACTGCCTCGCCGACTTTGTGCACGTAAACTTCGCCGAAGTGCAAGTCTGAAATGTGAAATAGATTCAACATGTTTCACTTTCCTAGGAAAAAGTTGATTTTCGCGGAGCGAAAAGATTGGAACGAGAAAGAACTTTTCGCGGAGCGAAAAGCAACTTTCTCTCCAATTCCTCACAGCCCGTTCCGACAACGTTCTCTATCCCTTTTCGCTTTCTTGCTCCCCAACAATGATCTCCAGCGCCTGCGGCAAGACTTCGAACGTGAATTCGTCGCGGGTGAAAACATGATCATCGATCGTAAAACTCAAAGGGGGCTTCCCGGAAATGGTCAATCGTTTGGCAGTCCGGTGGAAGACCTGATCGCCACCCATATGATTCCCGCTCAACACCCAAGGCGCGAGCAACGCCAACCCGGCAACCGTGGTGGGACGAAACACGGCAACGTCTAACTTTCCGTCATCGACCTTCGCATCGGGCAGAACGTGAATCCCTGCCGACATCGAACCACCGCTACCAACGACGACCACCGAACCTTCCAGAGAAATCTCTTCTTCGTCGATCTTGAGTTCGATGTCGTGCGCCTCAATTTCGTTGACGGCTTCGAACCCTGCCTGGAGATACCCCAACAATCCCCAATTGTTTTTGAACCCGGCTTCGATTCGTTCTTGACCCTCTTGGTCTGTGACGCTCACCGACACGTTCACGAAATACCGTAAGACTTCGCCGTGCGAGCTAGCCCGAATCACGTCGACCCGTCGAGTTCGCTCCGTCATGACCGTTTCGATCGCGGCCTTGAGGTCCAACGGGATGCCCAACCATCGCGCAAAATCATTCCCAGTTCC
Organism: uncultured Alcaligenaceae bacterium; assembly: GCA_964474955.1. Classification (GTDB taxonomy): domain Bacteria; phylum Planctomycetota; class Planctomycetia; order Gemmatales; family Gemmataceae; genus CAYRFQ01. Next base: position 2,258 of record CAYYUU010001037.1, read on the forward strand.
GGTCGGCAAAATGCCCAGTCGCACGTTCGCAAATCCGGTGGCGAGTCCGTGGACGACTTCGCCTATCGTCCCATCACCACCAGCGACCAGGACCGTTGCCTTTTCGTCCCGGCAAGCTTCACTGCTGTACCGCGTGGCATCGCCACAGTCCTTGGTTTCCTGGACGACGAAATCTCGCGTGGTGGCCCAATCGCCCGAAATCATCGCTTGGATGTCCTGAGTCCCGCTTCCCGAAGTGGGATTCCAAATCAAGGTTGTTTTCTGGCGGAGTGATGGTGTCTGGTTCATGGATGGTGATTGTATTTGTCAGGTTGGTTTGTGGATGAAACAGTTTTCCAAAGCCTAATAACATGCATTTCGTATGCCGATCACCGAACGCCGAACGAAACAGGTTAGGTGCCGGATGCGTGCCTGGATTTTGGAGTTTGGTTTTTCGATACAAGCCTGAAGCGCGAGCGAAGGGCCCGGTTGGTTCCAAGCCTGAAGCGCGAGCGAAGGACCGTTGGCCAATCGCACAGTCGCCTCTCCTATCGGACGAGAACGCCGTTCGTGTAAGATAAGGGAGTCCAGTTCGCCCTTCCCAGGAAAGTCTCGAAACGGAAGATCGAAATGCACGCACCTCTCCTCAAACGTGGGTTTCTTCCTCCCCAAGATCCGGTCCGTTCGTTCTCGGCGTATCCCGAGTTGGCTATTCTCGACGAGGTTGGAAACGATTTGCCGAGCCTCCTCTACAAGAACGATTTTCGGGCGTACGCTCGCCAAATCGAGATCCCGGGGTGGCCCGAAGAAAACTTCCGACCGGAAACGCTGCCCGAACTCCAGTTGTATTACGGCCGGGGCGGTTTTTTGGCTTCTGCGTATGTGAA
>CAYYUU010001038.1:0-3120 GCA_964474955.1 uncultured Alcaligenaceae bacterium
AGATCGTGCAATGGTTCACCAGGTGAGGGCGAACTTGCTCCAACAACTCTGGGACGCCGGGTCTATCCGCGTTTCCAAGAACTAATATTTTCAAGAGTTCACCTCTTTGCCCTCGTTTCCCCGCCCGAGAATGTTGAGCCCACACGAAGCCATGTCGTACTTTTCCGCTTGGAACGTGGAAGGCTAATTTTATGATTGTCCGTTTCGTAGGTACACGCAGTCCGCATGTATTCACTACAACTGAAAAACAACAACTTTCCCGTTCTACGTCGCAAGACAGATTCCAGTGCCAAAAGGAGATTTTCTGGCGACTTCCCGAGTTGGTGCTGTTCCTGACACGGTCCCTTGCTTATGATAATGTTATGAGTGATCCGAGGTGAGAAAATCCTTCCGCAGGCTTTGCAAGCTCATGCGGTCACGTATCGGGAACATCCCAGGAGGGGAAGCTGGACATCGGATTCTCCAAATCACCCAACGCACGAAGTTGTTCTCAGGACCGAGTTCCATCACGATCAACGGCACTAGGCTATTTCGCGGGCTATACTTGGCGGGGTCGATCCCCGGAACATTTTGATCTCCACGTGCGTCCAAAGGTACACCAATCGCGGCTTCGTTTCCGCCCCCTTACGCCCCCAGGACTTCGTGGACCTCTCGGATCGTCACTGATCTTTGGCGAAACTGAATCACTGGGCGTTTTCAAGGAACGTGGACTTGGGGAGACTCGGTGGTCCGTCGAGGCGGACTCCTAATTCTCCCGAACCACGTGAGATTCCGAACAGGGCACCAACATGTCAACCGCCAACATTTCTGGACAGAGGGTCACGCAGACGCACATGGACTATCGAGCAATTTGCCGGTGGTTACGGCTGCCGGATGCAACCTGGCCGCCCGACCATTACACTCTCCTTGGGTTGCCCCGTGGTGAGAGCGATCTGGACGAGATCGAAAGCCAGGCCCAGGAACGAATGGCCATCGTCCGGTGCTATCAACTTTCCCATCCGGAACTCGCCACCGAAGCCCTGAACCGTCTGGCCGAGGCGTACGCCTGCTTGACAAGTCTGCAAACGAAACGTCGTTACGACGCCGAACTCGGGCTCGACCCAGACAAAACCTGCATCCCTGTTGCAGCCGCGACCAAACAACAACCTCGGCGAAATCAAGGAGACACCCTCCCCGCTGGGGTGCAAGCCATCGCCTACGACCCCAATCAGCCCCCTCCGACTCGAGACCAGCGGGTCACGCGTGGAGAAATTGACACACAAGAAATCCCGACCGTTCCAGCGACACCACAACCCGTTGCCGCTGAACCCGTCGAAGCAACCAAGACGGTCGAGAAATCCGATCAGGTTCTGCTCGCCGAACCAGCCGACTCGGTTCTGGCATCGGCCCGGGAATCGAGAGCCGCCCGTCGAGGCATTGCGACTCGCCGTGGTCTTTACTTCCGAATTCTCTTGACCCGTAAATTACTCCACCACTGGCAGCGAGTCGGAAGCGTTTTGGGAGATGCGAATCGTAAAGTCACACGCCCTTCGGAAGGACACTCGTTGTTGAAAGCGTTGTGGGCCTTAGAGAACTCCCTCGAGGAATTCCCGAGCTTCGTCGGTCGGGCGGGCAAGCCCGGCTACCGAGTCGCAATTCTGGCTCGTGACGAGAAACCGCTCAAGGCCTTGCACCGGATGGACAACAACGAAAGGGACCTTTTGGAGAAGGATTGGCGAACGGGGCTTACGCTCATCCAATCTCACCTGGGATATCTACGCGAACAAATCGCAAACCGAAAACAAGAAGGTTGGGTCAAGGATAGCATCCGCGCCATCGTCGATTGGACCGGAGAACACCGGGCTCTCGTGACAGTCGCCGCGAGCGTGGCTGTATTTACTTCTGTGTTGATCCTGACGTGGATCCTTCGGCTGTAATCTGCTTTTGGTATTCGCTCCGCGAAAAGATCGCAGCCGGGAAAACTTCTCGCGGAGCCACGAGGAACTCCACACCCCTTTCCAATCCGAATCAACTCCTTCAAGTCTTTCCGACGCATTTCGCCACTTCGACAACATTCCGTGGTAGCCACGTCGGCATTCTCCTCGGGAGTCGTCAACCTGCTACGCCCAGGAAATTCACCACGACAAGCACTTTCTGCAGGAGCGTTATCTCTTCGGCAGGAACCCCGTCCTACCCGATGTTTGTCATTGACAGCCCTATGTCAATGATTATGATGGACATGCATTAATCATCGGGAGACCAAACATCACCCGTCAGTTTTCTCACCCTCTGCTCCCTGCATTGAAGTCTTTCGAGCCGAGGGTGTTGAGTTCCAACTGTCCGACCCTGCCTTACTCAATGCCACGTTGTCGTTCGTTGGCCCCTCTATTGGGGGAATGAAGAGTGCAAGGCAGTTGGTCAGTGCTCTCTCGAATGCCCCGCTATCAGCTTGCAATGGAAGGGATACGAAGTCCATGGCTACTGGTACAAGTTCCCAAACTCTTGGACTTGCCCAAGACCTCTTCGAGGTTCTGACGCAAATCTCGCTCGCGACCCAACCCCACCAACGGCGTGGCATGGAGTTGAAAGAACTCGAATTCTTGACGCTCTCGATTCTCCACGCCCATCAGCCGATGATCGTTGGAAACATTCAACGGTTGCTCGGCGTCTTGCCCGCCCAAATGTCGCGCATCATTCGTGCTCTGGAGAATCGAGAGCCGCCATTGATCTCGTGCGAGATCAACACTCGCGACAAGCGTAAAGTGGACGTGCACCTGACCGAAGCCGGGCATCAGGCGTTGCTCGATTATCAAGAAGTCCGAGTCAGCCGTTTGTCGGCCATTCTGGCCAATGCGAGCGACGACGACCAGGAAGATCTCACTCGCCTGATTCACCAATTGACGAGCATCCTCGACCGTTCGAACGGTTCGGTCAACGGTTCGCCAAGTGTGAACGGCACCGGCGAGAACGACTAAACAACCCTTTGGTTTTGTCGCACACGACTCCCCAACGAAGCCCAAGAGCCTCCACCGCATCCGGCAGAGGCCATTTTCCTTTCGGAATGCCCTACCCTGTTTTCGACCCCCCTTTGACGCTTTGGCTCGCGCTCAGTACATTTGCTCCTAGTGAGACTGATTTGAA
>CAYYUU010001039.1:0-3115 GCA_964474955.1 uncultured Alcaligenaceae bacterium
GACGTCGCCGAGTGGATGAAACTTCAAGGCCGTGACACTGCTATCGTGTCCCTGGAATGTCCGGACTCTTTTTCCGTTCTTGACCTGGAACAACTCGGCCAGGCCATCGGATCGACCGGAAAGGAGAGACTCGCCGTCAGGGCTGAACACAATCGACGTGATGCGGACGTCCTCGGGAGGCTTCTTCTCCTTGCCTTGCGGATCGTAAAACTCCCTGACTTTGTTTCCGGTCGCCACGTCCCAGAGAAGCGTTTTGCCCTCGTAACTGCCGGAGGCAATCTGTTTGCCGTTGGGAGCGAAAGCTAATGCCGTGATCCAATCTTTATGACCGCTCAACTTTTTGGTCGGTTTGGCCGACGCAACGTCCCACAATCGGACGTCCGGACCGTCACCGGCACTCGCCAACGATTTTCCATCGTCGGACATGACGAGGGCTCGAACAAACACGTCGGTCTTGAGTTCGGCCTTCAACTTACCCTTCGCGACGTCCCAGAGCAGAATCCTTTTATCGATCCCCGCCGAAGCCAAAATTGGCCCACCGTTCCAACCCAGTGCCGTGACGCTCCCAGTATGACCTCGCAAGACCATGCTCGCTCGCCCCGCCCCGCGAATGCCCTTCAAGGCGTCTCGCCCGAACAGCTGAATGGCGCTTTTGTCACAAGCGACGGCGATGGTTCCGTTGTCACTTGCCGCAATCGCCTGGCCCGGCCCATCGAGACCTTCCAACGTTCGCTCCAGCGCGGCAACATTCGGCTGAATCGGTGGCCATTTCGGTTTCTCCTTTGCCTTTTGGGCGAATGTCGGAGCAGGCAACATGGCGACCGAGCCAAGCGTGATCGTTAACACGGTGAACGTGAGGAGTCGAAAAATCATTCGAAGCGACCTTCTGTTGGAAAATCAAAAATCAGCGGCTTTCCGTTCGGCAGAATCAACCCTTGTCCTTTTTCTTCGTGGTGTCGTCTTTGGACCTGGATTCTGCTTTGTTCTTGGTTTCTTTCTTCTCGGCTTGTTTCGGAAGAAGTTGAATGGACCGAATCACGACAGGAGTCAAAGGCGCGTCGCCTGCGTTGGTCTGGACGTACCGGATCTTATCGACAACGTCCATTCCCTGGATCACACGACCAAACACGGCATAGCCAAATCCGTCTTTCGCGTTCGCCTTGTTCAAAAACTTGTTGTCTTTGACGTTGATGAAGAACTGCGCGGTCGCGCTGTTGGGATCGTTGGTTCGGGCCATGGCGAGCGTTCCCCGGTCGTTCGGGAGTCCGTTATACGATTCATTCTTGATCCCCGGACCCGAGGCCTTCTCAATCATCGCCGGGGTGTATCCACCGCCCTGGATCATGAAATCGGAAATGACCCGATGGAAGATGGTGCCGTCGTAATGGCCCTTCTTCACATACTGCAAAAAGTTTTCTACGGTGATCGGAGCTTGTTCCTTGAACAACTCGGCCTTGATCGTGCCCTTGTCTGTGTTGATGACAACGACTGGGTTGTTGGGATCCGGTTCGAGAGGAATGTCCGCGGTACCGCCACCCGATGAACTCGGGAACTTCCCACCACTCGCGGTCTTCTCCGGGTCGCCGCCGGTCATGCTGATGACGGCCATCGCGATGATAAAGCCCACGAACAAGACGATCGCCCCGACGGTGATGTACATCGCCGACTTGTCGGTGGGTTGTTGCGAAGGGTCGTTGGGTGCCTTTGCAACCGACGTTTTTTGGGTCGCTGGTTTCGGCTTCTTGGGCATTCCTTTTTTGATGCCACCGGCGCCCTGTTTTTTCTTCTTCGATTGAATCTTGTCGGACATCGTTTCTCTGTCTCCGGTACACAAAATGGCGGGAGGCCAAGATGGTCCTTGGGCCTCCCGTCGTTGCCTCTCTGGGATTGGTTCGCCTACTTTTTCAAAATTCGAACGGACTTGATGATGACGGGTTGAGTCGGAACGTCGTTCCGTCCCGTCTCCACCGCCTTGATTTGGTCCACCACCTTCATGCCGCTAATGACCCGTCCGAAAACGCAGTAGCCGACGCCGTCTTTTGCGTTCTTTTTGTCAAGAAATGTATTGTCCTTCACGTTGATATAAAATTGAGCCGTCGCGCTATCGGGATTGTTGGTCCGCGCCATGGCGATCGTTCCTCGCTGGTTGGAAAGCCCATTGAACGATTCGTTCTTGATTCCTGCTCCTGTTGGTCTTTGAACCATCTTGGGAGTGAACCCGCCGCCCTGAATCATGAAGTTGGAGATGACTCGGTGGAAAATAAGGCCATCGTAATGTTTCTTCTTCACGTACTTCAAAAAGTTCTTCACCGTGATCGGGGCCTTTTTTATGAATAATTCGATCTTGATTGTCCCCTTGTTCGTTTGCATCACGACAACGGGATTTTTACTTTTCTGTTCCTTCTCGCCCGGTTCGACTTTGGCTTGTTGTCCGAAGATCGGCGCGACAAAGAGGAACGAGAGAACAACTACAGAACTATAAAATCGCAACACGAGGCACTCCTTTGTAATGGCGTGGGGCGTGGTAATGGACCGTTGATGGTCCCGGAAATTCTTGCGGAATCTCCTCGAAGGCTGATTCTTACTGTTGTAGCAGATGCGGCAGACGGGTGAAGAGAATTCGAGAAAAACGGGGCAAAGGGGCAAACGGTGAACCATTCGGTGCCCTTGAACTCTGGCGATATCGACTCGCCGGACCACACCAGATAAACTTATGACAACAAAAGACAACCTCTATCAAGCTATCTTGGAGGCCCCCAACAACGACGAGTTGCGTCTGGTCTACGCCGATTGGTGTGAAGAGAATGGAGACATCGCTCGCGCTGAGTTCATTCGGGTTCAGATTCCTCTCGACGCGAGGTCTGAGTACGACGAGGCATACCAAGAACTCTATGAGCGAGAATGGGAACTGCGAACCAAGACACGTCAATGGTTGGACGGTGGAGGCGAAGCAAGCCATTTCGCGGCGAGGCGTCAACCTCCGGAATTTTTACCCCGCGTTCCAGCGTGGGTTTGTGGATGCTTTAGTCCTACAGCGCTACGGTGATCGATTTTGCCTACATTCCGCGTATTGGTTTTCGGTATTTTGAGCGAATTATTTTGCCGCCCAGGGAGT
>CAYYUU010001040.1:0-3115 GCA_964474955.1 uncultured Alcaligenaceae bacterium
ATTCGAGCCCTCTGTGGATTGCTGCCTGCCACACAATTGGCCTCTTGAGCGAAAAGGACTTGGCAATAAGGCAGCGAATATGGTCGAATCATAGGACAACTCCTTCGGTGTTTGTGGTCTTTGAGTAGCTCCAACATAGTTCGTTGGAGACACAAACGCCAAGGAGTTTGTTCACAACTACCACTATAGTGTTCAACGTACAGCGCAACCTCAAAACTCGCGTTTCGGGTTGGTATGTTTTGAATTGCGGCGGCTCGATGCCGATTTGGTATTTTCTTTTTCCTCGCTCGCGCTTCGGGTTGGTATGTTTTGAATTGCGGCGGCTCGATGCCGCTTCGAGACTTTTTGTTTTGTTTTTCTTCCGCCTTTGTCATGCAACGAGGGCAAAGGCGGAAGCAAACAGCATTTACCGCCGTTTCGTCAACGCCGCATTCAATTCTTGCAACGTAACTTCCCCATTCCGATCAGCATCAGCCGCATCGAAATAGCGAGCGAGAAAGCCTCCGACTTCACTCCGAACGATTTTCCCATCTTTATTCTTGTCGAGGCGAGCGAACATCTTCTTCACTCGATCGCTTACGGCCATGGGAGCTGGTTTCTGCGGATTTCCACCGCGTGCGGCAGCCATCACAGTCGCCAACTCTTCGAGAGTCACTTTCCCGTTGCGATCGAGGTCAGCGCGGTCGAACCCTTTCAACAGATATTTCGGAGTCTCGTCGCGGACGATAAATCCGTCGCCATTTTTGTCGAGTTTGGCGAAGAATTTCTTGACTCGCTCGTCCACTTTGGCCTTGGCTTTCGGCGTCGGGACATTCTTTTTGACTTTCTTGGCGGCGGCATTTTTCGTTTGGTCGACCGGAATCGCGACGTCGAAATATCCGATCATCATCTCGTGCCAGGTTTGCGGACCCCAACGAACAGTCGCCGACGGATCGGGGTTGTTCAAATTGGATTCCGAGTTGTCCCAATGAGCCGTACAGTAAATTCGTGTCCCTTCCGGCAGCGAGACGGGATCGGTCAGCCGATACGACGTTTGCCAGTTGAAGTCAAAGTGCGGCACGTCGAGCAACGTCTTCTTCTTGCCCCCGGGAAGAATCGCTTCGTACTTGAACGACTTTCCTCGCAAGTGCATGTGAGGCATGAAACCGAGGAGCTTTGTTCCCTTCCCAAATCGGCTTCGCGAAGTCGCGGTCGATTTGTAATTGTCGTCCTTCGGCGGAATACGGAACCAACGGCTCACGGCGTTCTTCGTCTTGACTTCGTGAGTGATCGTCTTGGGATCGGCGAACACGAATCCGATCTTGCTCTGGTCGTATTGAACAGTGCCAACCGGAGTATAGTGAACCTGGAAAACGAGAGTGGCTCCCGCGGGAATTTTCTTGGCCATTCCTTTCGGAAAAGCGTAGGCTCTTTGACCGGGGACGTAACCGGCGAGGAAGCCACCGGCCCCCTCCCCGAATTGTCGGAATGCCGCGCGCCCCAACTTGGGGTCGATAGCGAACGCGAGAATGTGGTGCACGACGGCTCGATTACCCGGAACGATCTGGGCCGCCTGGACCCACTTGTCTTCTTTGAAGTTCGTACGGACGATGAAGTGTTGGTAACGAATACTCCCTTGGGCCTGGACTTTGAAGGGCCGCGAGTTGATCGTGAAAACCTTGTCCGGTTGTCGCGGAAGCTGCCATCCCTTGACGTATTTTTTGGGCTCGGGCAAGTTTTTCGGATCACCTTTCGGAGCCCCATTCTTGACCCACTCGAAGATGAGTTCCTTTTCCTTCTTCGTCAAGCTGCGGTCGTTGGAGAAGTGCCCATACTTTGGATCCGCGTGCCACGGCGGCATGCGGCCTTCGTCGACGACTTCCGCGATCATCTCGGCCCACCCTTTGACCTCTTCGTATTTGGTCAACGCGAACGGAGCAATCTCGCCTTTCCGGTGGCATTCGACGCAGCGATTTTGGAGGATGCGGGCAATCTGGTTGCTGTACGTGACCTTGCTCTTTTCGTTCGCCTTGCGAACGCGACCAATGATACAACCAACGGCTTGGCGATACGCCGTGCCGACGGTTATCCCTCCCACGACAGCATCCAGAGCATTCTTCAAGTCATGAGCTTTGGCTTTGTCGCGGATGTAACCAACGCCGTATTGGTCGTCGATCCGACCTTGGTAGCGAACGATTCGTTTCTCATCGAGCACGAAAACTTCGGGAGTCCGGGAAGCACCGAATTGATCAGCTACCTTATTACCAAGGTCTTTCAAGATCGGAAAATCGATTTTGTGGCGGCGATCATACGCGGCAATCTCGGTGATGTCGTCTTGCGAGTTCGGTTTGATCCCGACAAACGCCACGCCCTTGGACTTGTACGCGTTTGCGATTTCTTGGAGCCGCGGACCATACAGTTTGACGAGCGGACACTCGGTCCCGATGAACGCGACTACGACATACTTACTATCGACGTCTTTCAAGCTCCATGCTTTTCCACGAAAATCCTGTAGCTTGAAATTCTCGATCGACTTCCCAACGGAAGACTTCTTCTCGTCCGCAACGACCGGACTGCTCGCCATTGTCGCAATGGCAATCGCGGCCACCAACCAACTCAACCGTTTCATGTACCAACTCCTCGTTCGTGTCGGTTTACACTCCATACGACGGCCAATGTTTGGAAGTTTCTTGGCGTCGATTTCCGACATGTGGATTCTGGGCTCTGTAGAGTTCAATCGGGCCATGATGTGTCCGCAACCGTTCCCCAACATTTCTAACACATCTCAACACCGAAAGTTTCGATTAACAGGAGACTAACGCGTAGTCTTTGAGAAGGTATACCGCACGGGAACGAGGTTTGTTTTAGACTTTTGGATTTTCAAAATGCACGAATGAGTAGAGCCGGAAATTCGAGTGCAGTGCACTGTCACCTCGGACCGTTGCTTTGCTGGGAGATAGTCGACGCACTCGGAGCGCACAAGAGATATGGTTGTCCCGTTAGCAAGGACACGCGAAAACTGGGCAACTCTTCCTCGCTCACGAGGGATGTTTTCCATCAGTGCGAACTGGAACTTGTGAGTTTCCGCAGCTTTGTCCGGCCCGTTTATTGCTTGGCATTTTGCAATCCCGGTGTG
>CAYYUU010001041.1:0-3103 GCA_964474955.1 uncultured Alcaligenaceae bacterium
GATGCCACGGTGAAGAAAATTCTTGAGCGACTGACGAGCTTTGCCAGCCTGGGTACTTGGTACCAGAAGAATCGCGTTGTCATTTTCGGTGCGGTCGTTACTGTCGCCGCCGCGGGAGCCGTGTACGTTGCCATCGACCGGACCATTGGCGCGGAGAAGGCCATCAACATGCTGGTCAAGGATAAAAAGTTCGATTTGTCCAAGATCAAGACCACGATCATTGGCGGGATGTCGAAGGCCGCCGCGTCGGGAGGAATTACAGCCGGCTTGAGCAAACTCTCGTTCAAGGAAAATGTTCGAAAGTGGAAGCTCGAGAGCTATGTCGCGGCCGAGTATCGAATCCGCGAGAACGTGACGGCCGCGCACAAAGTCAATTTTTCCGTCGACCACACTGGAGCAGTCAAAGTTACCCCGGAAGTAAATGTGTCCTTGCGGTGGGGAAAACTAACACTCGGCGGAAAGGTTTCGGCGAACACTGGTGGGCTCAGGGCAGGTCTGAATCTCAGATTCAAGGTGGGAGATCACGCGAGTGTGTTTCTCCAGATGGAGGGCGGCGCGAGTGACGACGGCCCCAACAGCTTCATCACGGCGGGTTGGACCTTCAAACTCGGAAAAAAGAAGTAGAGTAGTTTCTAATATGCGACCGTAGGACAAGTTTTTAACTTGTCCCTTTTTTTCTTATTTAGACAGGTTACAAACCTGTCCTACGGTCCTCACCTAATTGGATCACGAACAACCATGAACTCAGGACTGTTCAGGATTGAGCCACCGTTCTGGTTCACCAACGTTACCGAACAAGTTTTTGGGCAGCGAGCCACTTCAAGGACTTCTTCTGCCAGGCGTCCCACATCGGCCCTTTATATCCGTTCAGACCGTGACCACCCGACGGCAATTCTAAATACTCCGCCGCGACTTTTTTGGCACGAAGGGCTTTGTAAAACGCCCGACTGTTCTCTGGTGGGACAGGACGGTCATCAAGAGCATGAGCCAGAAACGTTGGTGGAGTCTTTGCCGGCACTTGTTGTTCGTTGGAGAACAACTTCTTCAACTTGTCGGACGGGTTGCGACCTAACAAATTTCTTCTCGAACCTTTGTGCGTACTTTTGCCGCTCATGGTGATGACCGGATAAATAAGGATCATGAAATCCGGTCGGCAACTCACGCGCTCGATCGGATCTTTGGCTTTCGGGCTACCTTTATCAAAATGTGTCCCCAGGGTGGACGCGAGATGACCACCTGCCGAAAACCCCATGATCCCGATGCGATCCGATTTCAAATTCCATTTCTTGGCGTTGGCCCGAACCGTGCGAAGCGCTCGCTTGGCGTCGAGCAACGGCACGAACGAGCGTCCGCTTGGCAAACGATAATCCAACACCACACCGGTGATTCCATGCCAGTTGAGCCACTTGGCGATTCCGTGTCCTTCCGGCCCAATCACTTTGGTGCCGTATCCACCACCCGGACAAATTACGATGGCTGTCCCGTTACCCTTCTTAGGTTGATGCACAGTAATCCAAGCCTGGGCTTTCTCAAACTTACCGTTTCCTATCGGAGCACGTTTGTTCCACAGGGCAATTTTCTGCGGTTTCGCTTGCTTCGTTTGGGTTTTCCCATCACCGGCGAGCGAACTTGTCGCCAGAATCAACATGGTTGTAATCAAGACATAACGCATTGCCATCTCCCGAGAAAAGTGTGTCAAAGATCACATTGCTCCACCATACTCAAGACGATTTGGTTCTGGCACAAAAATCTGATATTTCAGGGAAATGTGTATGACATGGAGCCGTGTTTGTTATTGTGTATAAATCTCGGATCATCACAAAGAGTTACAAATATGTTTTCCGTTCGGCTCACCTCTTTACTATGTGTTGGACTCGTTGGATTGGCACCGACGTTCGTGCCGGAGTACGCGACCCAATCGAAGAAGGTCGTTTTCCCAAGCGGAGAATCTCTGCCGGTCACGACGGGGCCGGAGAAAAAAGGACAAGAATACTACAACTCGTTTGCGGGCGAGGCCAGCTCCAAGAATCCGCTGTTGGACGTGAGCGGGGTTCACCGGAAGAAGAAACTGTCAAAGAATTTCACGGCAGGAGAATTCGCACGCTCGGGCAACAAGGAATTCTCAAAAGCCAGAATCGATCCGGAACTCGTCAAGTGTTTGCAAAAGATTCGAAACCACGTCAAGAAACCCGTCATCATTAATTCGGGTTACCGAAGCTATTTGTACAACAAGAAAATCTACGAAGATAAAAACCAAAAGCCTACGCAGAGTCGACACATAAGTGGACAAGCCGCCGACATTCGAATCAAGGGAATGACAGGACTCGAGATTGCCAAGGCCGCGTTGAAGGCATACGGAACAAATATTGGCGTCGGCATCGGAGGGAATTATGCGCACATCGACGTGCGCGGAAAATATGCGAGTTGGACATACTTCAAGGGCGACAAAAACAAAGCCCACATACGCGCCATTGATCTGTATCGCAAAGAGTTATTGAAGAAGTGATGAGGTCAGGCGCGGGACGTGCGATGTACGGCATTCGGCGTGGTGAGAAAACCACGCCGACGCAAATACCAACATGCCTCGACTTATTGCTCTTTCACACGGATATAACGGAAGTAGAAGTTTCGTCGCTCTCGCTGCAAGAGAATGCCCTGGTTGCTTTTCTTTCCGATCGGCCAGGCTTTTTCAATGACTTTTCCGTTCAGACTCACTTCCGCGACGCCGTCTTTGATCACAAATTCCAGATCGTTCCATTCGCCGTGTGGCTTGGCGGCCTTGGCGTATCGTCGAGGTCCTGCGTTGGGATAATCACGGACTTGCAGTTGTTTGCCGTGAATGAAAACGCCGGAGTCGGCTCCTTTGTCGGCCTTGAATTGCAAGCGGATGATACAGTTCTTGCCGTGGGTTTTCTCGGAAACCAAATGTCCGCGAGCCTGCTTGGAGTCCAAGAAAATCGCTCCGTCTTTCACACTCCATCCCACGGGTTCCTGACCCTTGCGAGACGACTTCCACCCTTCCAGATTCTTGCCGTTGTCCAGACGGGTGAATCCGGGCTCGAGCTTGAAGTCACCTGCTTGCGTGAAATCAATCGCGGCAATA
>CAYYUU010001042.1:0-3101 GCA_964474955.1 uncultured Alcaligenaceae bacterium
ACCGGCGCGGGCCTTCTTCCGTTCGACGTTGGCTCGGCCTTCGACAAGTGTGACCGTGATGCCCGCCTGAACAATCTTGTCGTCCTGATTCAGAATTTGCCGATGCCATGTGACATCAGCGCGTCGCCCTCGCGAACGCTCCTCGATCTCGAGAATTTTACTGTTCACTCGGATGGTATCGCCGATGCAAACGGCTCCTTTGAACTCCCAATTGTCTACCCGAAGGAAGGCAAGAGTTCGCATCGGCGGAGCATACAGGCAAAGGCCGCTACTGACCGCCCAAACGAGCATGCCGTGGGCAATCGGTTGGCGAAATGGAGTCGTCTTGGCAAATTCGTGATCGATGTGGATGGGATTGTAGTCGCCGCTGACTCCGGCGAAATTGACAATGTCGGCTTCGGTGATCGTGCGCCCTAAGGAAGTCCATTCCTGATCAACTTCGACGTCATCGAAGAAATAGTGAATGTCCGTGAATGCCATGAACTTCCTCCCGCCACAGATGCTGTCTTCAAGGGTGCAATAATCATGAGGAGCTATCATACCCGAGGAAATGACCCCGACCAAGTCCTCCGCGACCGAAACTACGGCAACAACGGCACGGGTTTCCGGTCAGGACCGGTACCATCGACACCAACGTATACGACTTCCGCTTCGGTGACTTGAAGCACCTCACCATCTCTGTCCGCCTCCACTTGCACATGCATGGTAATCGACGTCCTCCCCAACTTCATCTTTCGCGTCAAAAACCGCACGACGTCTCCGACCAGCACAGCCTCTTTGAACTCGACGCGGTTGACGGCCACGGTCACGACGAGCGGGTGTTTCCCGCCAGCAAGCACGACCTCTCGCCGAGCTCCAATCGCCCCGGCCTGGTCAATGTGGCTGAGAATCACGCCGCCAAAAATCGTCCCCAAGGGGTTCGTGTCGCGCGGGAGCATGGCCACTTGGATCGCGAGGTACTGTTCACTCATGGTCGCATTCCTATTTTTTTCTCGAAGGATTTGTCCGTGTTTGGTGTGGTTCGGAAAGTTGCTTTTCGCTCCGCGAAAAGTTCTTTGTTTTTGTTTTGGAGTGCGTCAGCGAAGCTGACGCTTTGGTACTTTCTTTTTCCTCGCTTTCGCTTCGGGTTGGTGTGTTTTGGAGTGCGGCAGCGAAGCTGACGCTTTGGTAGTTTTTCTTTTTCTTTTGTCTTGATTGCTGGACTAAGTTTCTCCCACGTTCCCTCTCCATCCTTCCAAACTTTTCCAAACACCAAAGGGCACAACATGACCTTTCGAATACCGGCGTTCCGCAAATCACGCTGCTCGAACTGTCCTTTGTTCGTCGTTCGTCTCTTTCCGCCCCGTTCCTGAAGCCCAATCCTCCGCAAGTTGTGTTGTTTCGAGCATCCGCTGCTCGACGAGGTCGCGATAACGTTCGAGAGATTCACGGTTGAGTTTTTTTGGCACGGAAATCGGCTCGCCGGTAACGCCATATGCCGTCGTCCAGGGACGCGGGAGGGCAAATCGATCCCAACTCTTCGCGCGCCAGGCCGACGCATATCCCACGCCAACCGGGATAATGGGAAGCCCTGTGATGCTCGCGAGAAAGACCAAACCGAGTTGGACTTTTCGACGTGGACCACGCGGGCCATCCGGCGTGACCATTAAATGCGACCGAGAGCTGATCGAAATGAGCTGCATCAACGCTTTCGTTCCGCCTCGTGTGGTCGAGCCCCGAACGACGCCGAACCCGAGGTGATGACATGCTCGCGTGATCATCTCCCCGTCGGCGTGGTGGCTGATCAAAATATGAATCTTCGTTCGGAGTAGCGTGGGGAACAAGATCGATTCGTGCCAGAATGCGTAGATGAATCGTTGGTCGTTGGGATCGGCGGGGTGTTGCGTTCCATCGGCAAAGTGATAACGATAGCGTAGCGTGGACATCCAAAGACGAATGACCAGGGCAGCAAGGAACCCTACCAACCGAACGAGCCACGGATGACGAATTTTCATCGATTCGCTTCCTTGCGAATTGGATAATGCCTGAGTGCGATTCGTGGTTTTACCACGTTTCCCAAAGCCGGGCCAGACCTGTCGGCGAGTGTGTGGTTCGCGGAGCATCACGAAATGGTGTCCCAACATAGTTTCACGCCCCTCACTTCGTTTGGGGACGAGCCACCAAAAACACTCTGTCAGCGACATTGGGCGGCCCGCGTGTACCTACGAAACGGACGCTTATTTATTTCCCGTTCCAAGTATCGAGACAGACCAGAACAAAGGTCAACTACGAACCTTGGGGCGTCCTGCCTTGATCCACAATCTTGCTCCCTTGAAAAGATTGAGCGTTTCTTGAACGTACCGCGATTTTTTCTACCTCTTGGGGCGTTGAAATTCCTATTGACGCCTTGATCGTCAGATCCCGAAAAATTTGCAATTCGGATTGAACTAAGTTCCTCGATAGAACCGAACATATTGGTGTCTCGGTAGTGCGAGAACATAGTCAACGAGAACAGCTTCCGAAGATCACGATTGATTGGCCAAAGAAGCCGCAATGAAATGGCGGGGGATCTTTCTCCAAAAATGCCACAAGCCTCACGAATGTTGACGGCCCGAGTCGGAAATCTTGGGAGCAAGTTTCGTCCTTGTTCCGTCGGACAGTTTGGAACCTGTCCAATGTTTTGTTGGATAAGTTGCAAATCTATTCGACGATCCTGGGTGAAATTGCATTCCCAAATTGGATCGTCTAGAACCATCTGAGCAAACCCAGAGTTGAGTCATTTTGCTTCTCAGCTTCCTTTGGATCCAGCTATCTGCCGAAGTATCCGGAACTTGGGTTTCCGGAGTTTTCCGAGCTACCCGGAAACTACAAATA
Organism: uncultured Alcaligenaceae bacterium; assembly: GCA_964474955.1. GTDB lineage: Bacteria > Planctomycetota > Planctomycetia > Gemmatales > Gemmataceae > CAYRFQ01. Next base: position 2,854 of record CAYYUU010001042.1, read on the forward strand.
TTCCACGCCTGCCAAGGAAGGCATACCTCTACGTCCGAAGGAGTTTGGACATGACGTACCCCTGCGGTCGGAAGCTCTTGAGCGGGTTTCTTGTGTTGTTGGTGCTGAGTCTGGCAAATACCGGATGTTATTCGGTCCGACCCGGGTTGCTCAGTGGCCGTTCGCAAGAATGCGGTTCGGGATGTCCGAGTTGCGGCCAGTGTCTGAGTTGTGGACGGATGGCCTCGCACTGGATAGCTCTGGCCAGT
>CAYYUU010001043.1:0-3098 GCA_964474955.1 uncultured Alcaligenaceae bacterium
GTAACAAGGTAACCGTAGGGGAACCTGCGGTTGGATCACCTCCTTTCTAAGGATAATGTACAGAATCAATTTCCATATCCCTCCTTTTCGATGGATTAAGAGTCATTTAGACTATTTGTCAATCCCAGGTTGGTTCGCCAGCCTGGGATTTTTCTTTGCGCTTATCCATTCGCTCACCCAACCCAAAGTGCGAAAGAGAGTCGGAGCGAGGGCAAGCTTTTCAACGAAAGAGCGCAGAAAGGCTCACTGAAACGAACAAGGAGCCTCGTGCGACGCAGATAACGTGCCTTCGACGTTTCTGAGTGTTCGAGGTTTGTGAGTGATTAAATTCGGGATGCCCACACACCAAATCACGATTTTCTTTACGACGAACCAAGCGCTGACTCGGTTCTCTTCCCAGGTCGTTGCGTTTTTTGTAACTTAAATCTGCGAAGAGCTTCGAAAATTGCGCCACGTAAGAAAGTAGGGAGCCAGAGCACTCATGCCTGTTCGCAATGACGATTTCGAGAAACTCGATCCAGGCGAGTATCCGGAGCGGGATTGGAAAGATAACGGCGAAGCCGAACTCTCGCGGTGTCCGGAATGTAAACTCGCGGTCTTCACCGATTCGTTACGCTGTCCTTCGTGTGGCTACTTTCTGGAAGAAGATAAAACCTCCGGTAAGCCCATCTGGGTCGTCTTTGTTGCTGGATTTCTCCTTTTCTGGATTGTTTTGTTCTGGGTCCTTGGTGGATGGGGGATTTCGTGAGCCGGCTGATCACTCTGACAACTGACTTCGGAGATGGGTCGTTTTATGTCGCCGCCATGAAGGGGAGCCTCCTTTCGGTCGACCCGAATGCCCGGATCCACGACCTCACACACCAGATTTCCCCACAAGACCTCAAACACACGGCGTACTTTCTCAGCGCGGCGACCAGGTATTTTCCCCCAAAGACAATCCACGTCGTCGTTGTCGATCCCGGGGTGGGCTCGCAACGGACCATTCTCTATGTCGAAATCCGCGACCAGTGTCTATTGGTTCCCGACAATGGTTGCTGGACAAGTTTGCTTGGCTCCCAAGATTCGCCCGCTCGAATCATTCAAGTCATCAACAATAGGTATTGGCGCGAGCAAGTCAGCCATACGTTTCATGGCAGAGATATTTTCGCGCCTGTGGCGGGCTATTTGTCGCTCGGCGTAAAGCCGGCCGATCTAGGCAACACGGTGACCGAATGGGTCAGCCTGGCCTTGCCCGAGCCAAGAATCACGGAGTCGGAAATCATCGGCGAGGTAGTCTTGATCGATGACTTCGGTAACTTGCTCACCAACATTCCTGGACGCCCTTACCTTGCGTTGGCGGACGTACCCGTCGAAATCCGCGTTGGCAAACATCGCGTCACTAAACGGGTGCAGACCTATTCGCAAGGTGCAGTCGGAGAGTTAGTTGCTTTGGTTTCCAGCCTGGAGACTTTTGAGGTCTCGGTAAATCACGGGTCGGCAGCCGAACTTCTCGGAGTTCCGTTAGGAACGCCTGTGTCCATACGGGTCAGCGAATGACAGCTGGAAAAAGCTAAGTTTTGTGAGTCTACTCCCGATCCGGAAACCATTTGGAAGCACTCATCGACTAAAATACAATGTAGCGGGCATTGGTGAACACATGCGGTAGGACAGAGATGATGGAAACGGTTCACATCCGATGTAGCAAATGTCGAGAACTCATAGCGGTAGCGGTCGAAGACTTGGGGTATGCGGTACAGTGTCCCCTGTGCCAGGAACAATTTCAGGCCGAACGGGCCGAATCAAACGGCTCGCCGCCACACTCGAGTCCCACACAGGAAATTTCGCTTTTCGGACCAGAGGCCACAGACGCGGAAAGCATTTTCGCTCCGGAAGAAACACAAGGCGACGACATCTTCGGGGATGACGCGGGACCAATCGTCCAAATGCCAGAAATGCCGGCGGGTCATGAGGACATTCTAAATCCAGCCCCGGACACAGCAGCAACCCCCCAACCTGAAATCCCGTCACCATCGCCCAAAGCGGCTCCACAAGAAAGCCTTGCGTACCAATCTCTTTCTCATGATGAACCACAGCGACCAGAGACGCACTGGTCGGGACAACCACAAAATCAACCAACGGGCACCGAAACAGAGGCCCATTCTGATTTTACTTCCGAAGCGTCACCACCCGCGAACGGGCTGATTAGCCAAGAGTCATCGGCAGAAATCGGTCCAGGGCTGCATGACGACACTCTTGCTGCATCAATGGTCGGGGGGGTTGTAAGTCCGAGTCCCCACGCTCGCCCAAAAAGTTCACCAAGTGGGTTCTTGACCCCAATGCTGTTGGTCTTCCTCCTTCCATATTCCATCACCGTGACGATTGTTCTTATCTACATGCTGATGAATTGGCCAACCCAAGATCCGCTCGAACGTATGCTGGAGGAACAGCAGGGAAAAGACGCACCCGTCGAGAGAGTCAAGCATGACTCTCCTTTGTCCAAAAAACTTCGAGTGGCCTTGAACGATTCGCTCGAAGTTGGAAGCGTGAAGGTCGTTCCGAAAAAAGTGACTTTGTCGAATTTGACCCTTTCCTTGTATGTCCAACTGCAAAACACATCAGAGAACTTGCGATTCAATCCCTTTCCGCAAAAGTTCGCAACGTATCGGCCCATAACGAGTTACCGAACGAGGCGAGAAGGCAATAAAACGTTTCGGGACAAAATCCCGAAAGCGATTCCCTACGTTTTTCTCGAAGGTGAAGGAGTTCGTCGTGTGTATGGCGGAACCGTGAACTGGCTCACGGAAGAAGGCGGCGAACGACTCGGAAAACAGGCGAGCAAACTCGAACCTGGGCAGTCCCACCTTGTGATTCTCCAGACCGATCTCAAAAACGACGCCCAGATCGCAAACGTTCTCAATTCACCCAAACCACTCCTTTGGCGAATTCACCTCCGCCGTGGCTTAGAAAAAATCGATGACAAGGATCGCAGCATCACCTGTGTCGTCGGAATCGAATTTTCTGGCAAACAGGTCACCGCTAAGGGGTAAATCTCCCTTGCTGGATAGTTCTTTGCCAGGGAAGCCGGGACGAATTCACGGGGAAAAGTGTGGACGGACCGG
>CAYYUU010001044.1:0-3087 GCA_964474955.1 uncultured Alcaligenaceae bacterium
GATGTCTCTTTATCTCCGGGCTACTGGACTACTCTCACCGTTTCCACCGAAGACAAAGGACAAAGCGTATGACGAGTTCGTGAGCGATCCAACCGTCCGGTTCCGTTCACCGAAGCGGTCGCCATCGGCATGACGCGGGAATACATGACCGACGATCAACGATTTGCATCGCGACGCCCTGACGTATTGGTGTACCAAACGGAGATCTTGAAAAAGGACGTCACAATCGCCGGGGATATTCTCGCCAAACTCGTCGTATCGACATCAGGCACCGATGCGGATTGGGTCGTCAAGTTGATCGACGTGTTCCCGGACAACGCCGAGAACTTCCCCGAAATTAACATGACTCGTCCGCTTTCGGGCTATCAGATGATGGTTCGCAGCGAAGTCATCCGAGGACGATTCCGTGAGAGTTATTCGAAACCGAAACCGTTTGTGCCCAATCGTCCGACACGTATCAACTTGCCCCTCCAAGATGTTTTGCATACATTCCGCAAGGGACACCGAATTCTGATCCAAATTCATAGTACGTGGTTCCCTTTAGTGGATCGTAATCCTCAGAAATATGTACCGAATATTTTCAAGGCAAAGGCGAGCGATTTTACGAAGGCCATTCACCGAGTCTATCGATCGACAAAGTATATGTCTTCGATCGAATGTAATTTCATTCGGTAGCCAGGAGTTTATGAAAATGCAAAAAAACGCCTTGGAATACTGAACTCCCTCCAGTCCCAAGGCGTATCTGTGGTTGGCATCCGGTTCTTTCCGCTTCTCAACTCAACTCTGTCATCGGATGCCAATCCTATTCGAAGGAGTTTCGCCATGCCCATCCGTTTGTTCGTTTCTGTTTTGGTTTTGATGTCTGGGACCGTCGCCGACGCCCAAGAGAAGACTTCAAAATCCCTCCCACCCCTAAACAAGAAAGTCCTCCAGTTTGCGGAGCAGAAACTCGGCAAAAAGGTCGGCAACGGTCAATGTTGGACACTGGCGGACGAGGCTTTGCGTTCCGCAGATGCGAAGCGACCGGGACGACAAGGATACGGTGCGTACCAATTCGGGAAACAACTGGGCAAGAAGGAGAAACTCCTCCCTGGCGACGTGTTACAGATGTACAACGTCCTTCTTCGATATCCGAAATCGTTCCAACAATTCCCGTTGCACACTGCGATTGTGTCGAAAGTCGAAGGGACAAAGATCGAAGTCCTCAACCAGAACGTAGGCGCAGACATGACCGTGAAACGAACGCGATTTGACTTGCGGGCCTTGAAGCGAGGGAAGATTATCGGCTTCCGACCTCAGCCGAGTGGACGAAATTGACGGCAGTCAAAGTAATGTCACAATTTTCCACTTGAAACTTCGTCCCAAATGAAAGATGTGTAACGTTACTTCCGCTGCTCTCAATAGAACATGTTGAGGACTCCATGGCTTAGTCCGTTGATGATTGCTGCATTCTGAACAACGGTTTAGGAAGTTGGGCTTTTGAGGAGTTGGCGAAACAACTCAGTCCGGTGCTTTGGGTGGACATATCTTCCACTCCTCGAAAGTATAACTATCTCCTGCATCTGGAAGATCATCGCATCCCTACTTCGGCAGAGCTTTATATTCCAGATGATTCGATAGTCCTTGCCTCCGACAAACGGCTCCTCACCGAACGATTCCTCGGGAACGGTATACCGATTCCCAAAACGTGGGTTGTCGAGACGATCGGGGAAATTCACTCGCTCCAACGCAGCCATCCCGACTTGGAACTTTGTCTGAAATATCCAACTGGTTGTGGTGGTTCGGGGCATCGACTTTGGACGGAGGATCTGCGAGTCCCAAAACAGTGGCCCAAACCATTCTTGGTTCAAGAATTTATCCGACTGGAACGGCCAGAAGTCTATCAGGCGTTTGGAATTGGTGGGGAGGTCTTTGGATGGGTTGTACGTCGATATCCTCAGAACAGAAGCCGTGAGGATTTACAATCACCTTGGGTTGCTCATGCTCGTGGTGCGATCTATGAAATCGAAGACGGACCACCGACCCAGGCGCGTGGGACAGCAAGAGTGGCCCTGCAAGCAACAGACCTTCTCAACTCGTTTGGGTGTGTCGATTTACTCCAGCGACCTAACGGAGAGTGGGTTGTGTTGGAAGTGGGAACTGATGGATTGTTTAATCACGTTGACTGAGACATTGGCCATCCGGAGTTCGTTACGCAACTCCACCATCGGCTCGCATTGGCCTTCTGGTCAGAGAAGGCTGAACCGCCTTGGGCCCCGAACCGTTGGTCATTGAAAGACCTCAGTCCCGGAACAAGAGATATTTCCGACTGAGGAAATTCCAGACGAAGGCCGAACCGAGCGCGAAAATCTTGGCGAGCCCGAGATGGAAGCCTGCCTGGACGTGGAGAAACTCGATGGCTCCAAGCGTGAGACCAAGACCTACGAGCGAGAGCAATGTGAAGGCCACGAAACCAATCGAAACGTTATCGTGCGTTTTGCCAAAGACCCACAGCGAGCACAGCACGTACTGAAGCACGCCGCCGGTTAAGTAGCTGACGGCAGCCGCGAGAATTTTGGGACAAGTCGTCCATTCGACTAACATGAACAACATTGCGACGTCAACACACGCCGCGAACGCCGACACAAAAAGGGCTCGCGGAACCTGGACGAACAAACTCTCGACCGGAGAAAAAACATATCGCTTGACGAGTTGTATGGTCGATGACATGACGCACCCTGGGAAGGGACGGGATTCGATTCTGGACGTTGTGCAAAGAGAGCGTTCGCCAGGGAACGCCTTCACAACTATAGGTCACGAAATGTCGACGCGACGAGAAATGGCGGAAATGTCAGGAAGGGGAGTCGGATAGTTGCTTTTCGCTCCGCGAAGAACAACCTTCTACCTTTCCTCCCCTGTCTCTTCTGCCGCAGCCTGATAAAATTACGATAAGAAGATGCAATCAATTCATTGGCGGAGAATAGTCAGATGGATTTTTCGAATCCGGCAATCACTGCTGCGGTGACAGTGGGGGCAATGATCGTGCTAGGTCTCTTGGTGGCGTTACTCCTCACGGGAGGCGACTTTGGACGCTACTGGCTCGCGAAA
>CAYYUU010001045.1:0-3082 GCA_964474955.1 uncultured Alcaligenaceae bacterium
GTCATGAGCGAGTTGACGACGGGGGACGCCGTGATGACCAACCGTTTCTTTTCGGCGATGAGTACGCCCGAGCCCGCAACTTTTCCCTTGGGATTCGTCAACGCCACGGTCCCGACGACGACCTTTTTGTAGACTTTGTGGCTGGCTTTGGCCGGCGAAGCAGTGATCACCAAACCGAGCGTCAATACGAGAAACCGGACTTGTCGCCGAAAATGCATCACTGACCTTTCGAGAGAATGGCGATTTCACAAAACGACGGGCAAACACGCGCACTCACGCACGTCCTTGCCATTCCCGTAACCAACATAGTATCTCCCGAGCCCGCAGGTACAATACGTTTATTATGACAGAAAAACTCAACGGCGTGGTCGAGCGGATCACCTTCCACAACACGGAAAACGGTTTTTGCATCCTGCGAATTCAGGCGAGAGGACATCGCGGGGTCGTGACCGTCAAGGGTACGATGGTCAACCCCGTCGTCGGCGAATATATCGACGCCGAGGGCGAGTGGATTATCGACCGCGAATACGGTCGGCAATTCCAAGCCGCGAGTCTACAGACGACGCCCCCGTATACCGAGGAAGGCATCGTTAAATATCTTGGGTCCGGGCTGATCAAAGGGATCGGGCCGAAGTACGCCAAAAAAATTGTCGACGTGTTTGGGCCGCGAACGCTCCAAATCATCGACGAGAGCCCGGGTTACCTGAGCGAAATCAAAGGCATCGGGCCGGAACGAGTTCGGAAAATACGCGAGAGCTGGCAAGCCCAAAAGGCGGTCCGCGAAATCATGGTCTTCCTTCAGTCCTACGGCCTTGGGACGGCGCGGGCCGTTCGCATCTACAAGAAATACGGCGACCAAGCTTGCGACCTCGTCCGCCAAAATCCCTATCGCCTTGCGAGCGACATTTGGGGCATCGGTTTCGACAGCGCCGACCAGCTCGCTCGCCACCTCAAAATCGACGCCAAGTCTCCTCTCCGAGCTGCCGCCGCTTTGCGATACAAGCTGCAAATGTTGACGTACGAGAAGGGCCACTGTGCGTTTCCTGAGAAAGACCTTCTCGCCGGAACCGACGCAATGTTGAACAAGGAAGACGTTCACCCCGACGAAATCATCCCGCGAGAAACACTCGTCGCGGCTCTCGAAGAACTTCGCAATAACGCAGAAGTTGTCCGCGAGCCGTTCGACAACTGGCAATCGCAAGAACCGTGGATTTATCTCAAGCCGCTGTTCATGGCCGAGATCGGAGTCGCGAACGCACTCAAGGCATTGCGGTTTGGAATCCATCCGCTTCCCGAAATTGATACCGAAGCGACTCTCTTCAAGGTCGAACAATCGATGAAACTCAGGTTGGCGGAATCGCAGAAAGAAGCAATTCGCCAGGCCACCACGAGCAAGGTTCTGATCGTGACGGGTGGTCCGGGAGTCGGCAAGACGACGATCGTTCGCGGCATTCTCGAAACGTTCCTTAGCCAAGGCTTGCGGTGTACGCTCTGTGCGCCAACAGGACGAGCAGCAAAGCGGATGACCGAGACGACCGGGTGCGAGGCGAAAACGATCCACCGGTTGATCGAGTACGACCCGTCGGCGACGGACGACGCGTATCGGTACAAGAAAAATCGAACCCATAAACTCGAACTCGATTTGCTCATCGTCGACGAGGTTTCGATGGTCGACGTGATTCTGATGAATCGCCTCTTGGCGGCAGTGCCCGACGAAGCGAGCGTTGTGTTCGTGGGCGACGTCGACCAGCTCCCGCCGGTCGGTCCGGGTTCGTGTCTTCGCGAGATCATCGATTCGGAGACCGTCCCGGTAGTGCGGTTGACCGAGATTTTCCGCCAAGCTGGAGAGAGCGCGATCATCCGCGCCGCCCACTCCGTCAACCGTGGCGAAATGCCCGTTCCCGGCACACCCGAGAATCCGAGCGATTTCTACTTCGTCGAAGCCGACAAACCAGACGCCGTGACCAATGCCATCATCACAATGGTTCGCGCCCGAGTCCCGTCCAAATTTGGTCTCGATCCTGTCAACGATGTCCAGATTTTGACCCCGGTCAACAAGACCGAACTCGGGGCCATCAATTTGAATGCCCGCTTGCAAGAGGTGCTCAATCCTTCGGGCAAGAAGGAAGTCCAGCGGCTCGGCATCACGTATCGTCTGGGTGATAAAGTCATCCAGACCGAAAACGATTACAACAAGGAAGTCTTTAATGGGGACATCGGGCGAATCGTGGGAATCGATATGATCGAGCAAGAAGTGAAAGTGAGTTTCGATGGTCGCGAAGTCCCTTATGATTTTTCCGATCTCGATAAATTAGCGTTGGCCTACGCGCTGACGATTCATAAGTCGCAAGGTTCGGAATATCCCGCCGTGATCATTCCTGTGCATAACCAACATTATATGATGCTCCATAGAAATTTATTGTATACCGGAATGACGCGAGGGAAGCGGTTGGTTGTGTTGGTTGGGCAGCGAAAAGCGCTGAACCACGCGATTAGGAATCTGGAGACGGCGCATAGATATACGGCGCTCGCGTGGCAATTACAGAAGCGGATTGAGGGGGCGTTGGAGGAGTAATTCACTCAAGCCGTAATGGTCTTGACCGATTCGGAGGAGTATGAAATGGAACTTGGTTTAGGCAAGAGTTACAGTCGAAAGAAAGTGCATGAAGTCTGGGGTGGAATTCAGCAAAAGGGAATTAGCATCTCGGCAAAGGCGAAGAAAGTGATTTTGTTCGTCACGAAAAAAGGTCACGAGCTTGGGTATGATGATAAGTGGATTAATGAGAACACGTTTTGGTACACCGGTGAGGGAGCTCGTGGGGACATGGTTTTCAAGAATGGAAATAGTGCGATCCGGGATCACGAGGCGAAAGACCGACAGCTTTGCCTTTTCGTCCAACAGCCGAATGGTCTGTTTCGATTTGAAGGGGAACTGCGCTATCGGCGGCATGAGTCGTTTTCCGCATTGGATGTAGAAGGAAACAAAAGAAGAGCCATTCGGTTTGTTCTGGAGCGAGTTGTTCCTCCAAAGGCCCAGGACGAGGTTCCACCAACCGCTGATCCAGAAACAAGACCACCGAAT
>CAYYUU010001046.1:0-3079 GCA_964474955.1 uncultured Alcaligenaceae bacterium
CCGCTTTCGCTGTGCTTGATAGAAACGAACCAACGCCTGTTTTTCTCGCGGCGTTGGCGGGCGAATCAAACACCGACGGAACAGACTTGTTGCTCGGTCTTCGATCGAACCGGGAGAGTTGGCGATTCGTTTGCCGAGGGCCTGGGCGGCTTCGATGATGACCTGGTCATTGAGCATCGTCAGGGCTTGCAAAGGGGTGTTGGAGACTTCGCGACGCGAGATACAAGTCTCCCCGTTGGTTCCATCGAATGTGGAGAACATCGCATACGGAATCGACCGTTTGAGAAACGTGTACAAGCCGCGGCGGTAGCGGTCTTCGCCCGGACTTACATTCCACTTGATCGGGCGATAAACTCCTTCGGTCGTGACGGACTTGGGCTGCGGCGGGAAGACGCTCGGTCCGCCCTGCTTCGTCGAAAGTTGACCGCTCGCTCTTAGAAGCGAATCCCGAATCATCTCGGCGCCGAGGCGGACTCGTGGACCGCGGGCGAGCCACAAGTTCTTGGGATCTTTCGCGAGTCGATCCTCCGTCACGCGAGACGATTGTCGATACGTCGAACTCATTACAATGAGCTTGTGCATTTGCTTCATCGACCAACCCCGCCTTTGAAGTTCCAACGCGAGCCAGTCGAGTAATTTCAGATGCGTCGGAAGCTCTCCTTGCGTGCCGAAATCCTCCGTGGTCTTCACGAGTCCGCGACCGAAGAACGCTTGCCACTGTCGGTTCATGACGACGCGAGCCGTCAGCGGGTTCTCTTCGGAGACGAGCCACTTGGCGAACCCAAGACGATTCTTCGGAAGCGCCTTGGGCATTGGCGGAAGGATCGACAACGTATTGGGTTGCACTTGCTCTTTCGGTTGGAGATACTCGCCGCGGTGATGTCGGTGTGTTGGCCTTAGGTGCTTGGCGGGGCGCTCTTTCATCACCATCGTCGTCTGAAATTTCGGCATCGATTCGCGAAGCTGGTTGATTGTACGTCGAGCCTTGGCAAGTTGTGGCGTGACTTCGAGAAATCTTTGGAGAAGGAGCTGTTGTTGCTCCGGCGAACGATCGGCTTCGGGAATCGCAAGGAGATCGTCGATGTCCGTTGGGTGGGGAGTTGCTTTGGCGGATTCGTTACTCGTGGCGACGGAAATGCGAAATCGACCGAGCCCACACGAATAATGCCGCTCGAACAACATAGTCAACTTGGTGCCCTTCTGGAAATCGACAGGCTTGGCAAAGAGGAAAACCGCTTCGTGCTCCTTGGCCGGTTGGTCGGTCGTCGACCATCCTGTCACCGGGAGCCCGTCGTAACAAAATTGTGCGCCGACCTTCCCGGCTCCGAACGCACCTTTCGCGTGGTCGTGGGACGCCGCTCGAAATCGCACTTTCTTGCCGTCGATGATTACGGCCAACTCACTCAAGAAGAAGTCGCCTTTGCGTCCTTCGTAATACGCTCGTCCTGGTCCACCGGCGGGTAAACTCTCGTGCGGGAGAGCCTCTAAACGTAACGCGGTCACATTCTTGAGTGGATTGTCCAATGTCAATTCATATGTGTCGCTCTTGGTTTGATCGCCGCCCGCGAGGATCGATCCGTCGGCTAATGTTTCGAGATACGGGAGGTTTGTTTTCGTCTTGGTCGGTCGGATGACTTGCCACGAGGCGACTTTCTTTTGTTCGGCCCGAAGCCATTCGCGGAAGCGTCTATTGAGGTTTTTATCCCCGCCAGGAAAATGTTTCGGCAGCTCGCGTTTGAGTTGTGCGATTTGTTCTTCGATGCGTTCGCGCCGTTTGGCGACGTCTTCATCAGGAATCTTGTAATCGGGCTCGTCGGCGTTATTCAAGAACGCGAACAACTGATAGTATTCGGTCTGCGTGATGGGGTCATATTTATGTGTGTGGCATTGGGCACATTCCATGGTCAATCCGAGCCACGTCGTTGCGGTCGTTTTGACTCGGTCGACGATGGCGTGGTAGCGAAACTCTAATGGATCGACGCCACCTTCTTCGTTGATCATGGTGTTGCGATGAAAACCGGTCGCGACGATTTGGTCGGCTGTTGGATTCGGCAACAAGTCGCCCGCGAGTTGCTCGATCGTGAATTGGTCGAACGGCATTCCCTTGTTGATGGCGTCGATGACCCAATCGCGATACGGCCAGATCGTTCGCTTACGATCTTTTTCGTAACCATTCGTATCAGCATAACGAGCCAGATCGAGCCAACGCCTGGCCCATCGTTCTCCATACTGTGGCGATGCAATCAACCGATCGACGAGACGCTCGTACGCATTTCTCGACTTGTCGTTGACGAACGCATCGACCTGTTCGGGTGTTGGTGGCAATCCAACGAGATCCAACGACAGCCGACGGATGAGGGTGTATCGATCGGCTTGCGGAGACGGGCGGAGTCTTTTCGCTTCGAGTTTGGCGAGCACGAAATGATCGATCGGATTCGTGATCCAATCGGGAGTTTTCGCACGCGGGAGCGGTTCTTTTGTTGGGGCGACGAACGCCCAATGTTTTTCGTATTTCGCTCCGGCCTTGATCCACGCTTTGAGCAGTTCTTTTTGTTTGGCCGTCAACTTTTTCTTGGTCGAGGGTGGCGGCATGACTTGACGAGGTTCTTTGGAAAACACGCGAGAAATGAGTTCGCTCTCGTTCGGCTTTCCCGGAACGATGACAAACTTGTGGGCGGATTTCTGCACGTCGAGGCGCAAGCGAGCCCGGCGGGTGGTCTTGTCCGGCCCGTGACACTGCAAACAGTTCTGCGCGAGGATCGGGCGGATGTCGCGATTGAAGTCCGGTCCGTTGGCGTAGACTGGCGCCGCCACGAAAAGCAGCAGTATTGTAGAGCGTAGCATCATGGCAATGTTCCAATTCGGTCGGTCATGGGTGAGCAAATTTGATTGTAGCGTGTCGCGGGGGAAGATAGAAAGCGAAGGGGTGAGTTTGTGCGTGTGCAGCAGAATCGTTGTTCGGTCGTTTTTGTTTTTTGTCTTTGAGTGTCGTCTTTCGCTCCGCGAAAGGACGCCTGTTTTTTTTTTTTTTTTGAGTGAGGCAGCGCAGCTGCCGCGTTGGTCTTTTTGTATTTGTTTT
>CAYYUU010001047.1:0-3078 GCA_964474955.1 uncultured Alcaligenaceae bacterium
CGATGCTCGACCGAGCCGCCAAGCGTTGGGAACGCGAGAAGGAAATTCGCGGGAACAAAAAACTCAATGCACAGGAGCGCAGTCGCGAACTCGCGAGTTTCCGTCGCCAGGTCGCCAAAGAAATGGCTCAAGAGGGCCGATTCCATTTGCCGCCAAGGGGCTTCACGATCAAAGGAGCGATCGAACTCTTCCGGCTTTCCGGTGACGTGAAATGATGGTAAGTCATGGGATTCGGACTTGGGGTCCAATCCTTGTTTGAGGATTGGACCCGTTCACGCATTCCTCAACATTGCGATCGCTGTCTTCGGTCCCGTCGCCACAGACCTCATCTCAGGTACGGACCGACTTCGGCATTGCCTCCTCGGTGGTACGAAAGTGATTCGGTCGGGAATGCCTATTTTTCCCAACCGGCATTCGATTCCTTCCAAACAATCAGAACTCGTCAAGTCTGGATGATTCCGAATCGCGAGCCTCGCCAGGATACGCTCTGGTGCTTGATACGAGAACTGCTTTTCCACTTGGGACTCAAGGACTATTTATGAATCACTCCAACGAGTACTCGGACCCGAGCCGAATATTTGCAACACTCATTGTTCTTTTAATGAGTTCGACCTTTGTGTCGGCGCAAGGCACAACGAAATACGACCCGCTTCAGATTCCTAAGGACTTCACCCCACCGACGAAAGACTTGACAGTCGAGGACAAAAACCGTTCGCGGAAGATTCCGGTGAAGGTGTACTTGCCTCAGCAGAACCAGGCCGCGCCGGTGGTCCTCTTCAGTCACGGCCTGGGTGGCTCTCGAAATGGATGTCAATATCTGGGCCGACACTGGGCTAACCGAGGCTTCGTGGCCGTCTTCGTTCAGCATCCCGGTAGCGATGAATCGGTCTGGAAGAACGTTCCGGCAAGACGACGCATGGCGGCCCTGCGGAAGGCGGCGAACTCCAAGAATTTCTTGTTGCGTGTAAAAGATATCACGGCCGTACTCGATCAACTCAGCACCTGGAATGCCTCGAAGGACCAGGTTCTTTCAGGTCGGCTCGACCTGAAGCGGATCGGCATGTCTGGCCATTCTTTTGGAGCCGTGACAACGCAAGCGGTCAGCGGCCAATCGGCGTTGGGTGGTCGTATCTCTTTCACGGACCCGCGAATCAAGGCAGCGATTGCGTTCAGTCCGAGTTCACCACGCCGGGGTGATCCCAAGCAAGCGTTCAGCCAGGTGAAGATGCCCTGGCTACTGATGACCGGGACGAAGGACCTCGCGGCCATTGGCGATGCCGATTTGAAGTCGCGTTTGGCCGTCTTTCCGGCCTTGCCTGTCGGGAGCAAATATGAATTGGTTTTACACAACGCGGAACACTCCGCGTTCACCGAGCGACGCTTGCCGGGAGATAAGGAAAAACGAAACCCCAACTATCATCGTGCGATCCTCGCGCTCTCGACTGCCTTTTGGGATGCCTACCTCCACGATGACCAAGCGGCTCGGAGTTGGCTCGACGGAATAGGACCGAGAAGCGTCCTCCAGAAGAAAGATCGCTGGCAAAAAAAGTGACGATTGTTCCTCTCGTGGTCGAGAGCGGGATCAGTCAGAACGAGACGCCTGCTTGCACAAGGATGGTGCCCGACGGAGGACCAGGCCTCGAGCCAATTGCTGATAGGAAACCGAGTACTTGTTTCCGAGTCGGTCCAAATCTTTGTCCTCCGGCCAACACAGAAACCAACCAAAGGAGAGCTACGGCTTGGCATTCCTCGGTGCTTCGGGCAAAGCCCCCAAAAATCGCCCTTCGCCTCGACCTCAACGGCTTTCCTGGACGGTCACCCGGTAAGGTCCGACCTGGCCGTTGTACGTCGTCACGAGAAGTCGGTACGAGCCAGTCGTGGGCGCCCGGAACACCACCCGGGAGTTGAGCCCACCACCTCCGTCGTCGTCCCGGGCGATGAGTTTTCGTTGCGGACTGACGACACCCAGATACGTATCGAAAGCCGAACTTGAGAGGCTGATCGTGTACGTCTTGCCAGCGATGAGTTGGACCGTGAGCACCTTCATCGGGAATCCTTTCTTCACCAGCTGACGGTCTCGCAGGTCCGTCGGAGACAAGGCCCCCACCAGATTCGCGACGATTCTTCCTGGGCCAGGTCCTGGTTGTCGAATGCCACCTCCGCCCTTCCCTGGCACATTCCGGTACACGATCTGCATGGGGTTGCCGGGCGTGCGTTTGAGCCGCACGTCGAATTTCCCCACGACCTGAACCTCCGACGTCAGTGCAGTCTCGGACTGGATCGTCATTCGGGCCGAGGCTATGTAGCCGTTCTGGACGTCGAAGGAGAATGTCCCTTTCACCTGCCCATCTACTTTGCTGGCCATGTTCAAGCGGCCTTCCACGCGACCCGATAGTGTAACGACGGCATGCTTGGTGCCGTTAACCGTCCTGACCCCCTGGTACACGCACAGCAAATTCAGGTCCGCGACGGTTGCCTTCTTGCCGGTAAACAACAACATCGGGACTTTCGTTCGCCACGTCTCCTTTGGGGTCAGTTGGCGGTTCGGGATGACGATGTTACACATCTCGTACCCATTGCAAATCATCTTGTAGAAAAATTGCATTTCTTCCCATGTGTCGATTGGAATGTGCGAAGGGCGCTTGGTGACATCCGCTCGGACGCGCAACTTGTTCGTCTTGTCGACCAGAAAACGCGGTGCGACGCGTGACAAGAGCGAGACGACGGCTTTGGGCACGTCGGACTTATGTCCGGCATCGGTGTAACCCAAGACTGGCCCACCGAAACCCGTCGGTACGACGGCCCCAAGCTTGTCCGGAAGCATGAGTTCGGCGACGGCTACTTTAGCGTCCGCCGACGCAAGGAGCGACTTGTTGCTCTTGATGAACTCGATGGATTGGGACGAGGATAACTGGACCGTTCGCTTTTTCTGGGCGAACAAGTTGACGGCCAACGTCACAGGTTCGCGGGCGATGGCCAGCTTGGGGTGTGTCGTGACAGCCGGCCCCCACTGCGTCGTCCCGTTGGACGAGACAACTGATGGCTGAATCCACACGACCTCTCCGGCGTTGACAGCCG
>CAYYUU010001048.1:0-3078 GCA_964474955.1 uncultured Alcaligenaceae bacterium
CGTTCGAACCGTCGGCCTGTCCCTTGCCGAAGAAGTAAATCCAGGGTGCAGATGTATCGTTGTCGGTCATCGTTGGAGATTTCCTTTCGAGAGGTCGAATGTCGTGAGCAATGGTTAGGATAGGAGGTCGGATTTGGAAGGACTAATTGCCGTGATCGGGAGAAGCCAAGAAGGAAAAATGGGCGCGGCAATGTGATGTGTTGAATGGGAAGCCCAGATGTCTTGAGCTTGGTTGATGATCGAACCGACCCTTGTTGAGAATTGGTGAAATAGTTTTTCTCCTCCCACAAGGGGAGAAGAGAAAAACCAATCCATGACATTCGAAGTCCAACTCGACAAGAACTCTGGTTACTTCCGCAGCCCCTTCTTCCGGCGTGGTCCAGGCCCCTTTGGCCCTCCAGCGTTTTCGGACATTTGGTAGAACCGCAGGAACCGGGTGTCGCATTCAGCCTTCAAGCGTAGGTCCGAACCAGCCGTGAGCGAAGCCCGAATGTAGCCAGGGCGGTTGATCGGGAAAAGCCGTCGGATCAATGTCTTGTCTCGGGGATTCGAGAAGGTCAGCTCCACGAAGCTCCTGATGTCGAGCGAAACGAAGACCAACGGGGCGGGTTTGGGCGACAAGGCATTCAACTCGTCCAACTGATTCACGACATTCACCCCACCGGCAAGGAACGCCCCGTTGTCTTTGAATCCGAGGTAGGTCGGGTAAGGCCCAAACGGATTCGCGCCGACAGCCGGTCGAGGCTTTCCCGGGGCGGCTGTTTCTGGCTCGATTTTGTGGAAGTCCATGCCGGGCAGGCTCAAGGCGTTGAGCTTCCACAAGCTCTGGAGTTGCGGCGGCAAGTCTTTAGTGGCCAGACCCACTTCTTTGCCGAATGTCTTCCCTTCGACCGCCCGCAGTCCTGCCAAAATGGTCATTCTCGTCGGTATTGGAGTGACCACGAAGAGCCCGAAGTCGAGCCGACCGTTACGCACAGTCGGCAGGATAGATTTGTAAAGCCCCTCGTACGGAAGCCCGTCTTTCGCGTCGGGACCGTTCGCAAGTTGTTGCTTCCAGGTTTCCTTGATGACGTCGGGCAACACCTTCCGCACGTCGTCGGGAACCTCTAAGTTCACCACCGTCGTCACGGCGGACTTCTTCTCCAAGAACGAACCGAATAAGCTTTGTCCAGCTTCCACGGCCTTCATGGTCTTGGCGAGGGAAGTGTCGGCGTGTGGGCGGACGACAAACTCGGCATCAAACTTATTGCTCTTGGAATCCGCGCCGAACGAAAGCCGAACGTCCTTGCTTTCCCGGAGTAACTGCTTCGAGAAGTCGAGCATGTGGTTGGCGACCAAGGACTGGAGTTTGCGTTGGGCCTCCCCGGGCAACTTATTGTTCGATGTGAAACCTTCGACTTGTTCGGCAAGGAGAGACAAACTGTTCTTCCGGAATTTCTTTGGTAACCGATCAACGTAGACGATGGCGGAGCCGACTGATTTTTGGGAGTCATTGAAGACATCGCCCGGCGCCAGGATTGCCGAATCTGCAGCCAGAGTCTTTTCTCCAGGGGCAACGTAAGCATAGCCGTGTTGGAACCGCAGAGACAACGACTTCGGTGGGAACGGCACCTGGACGGTGTACAATCCGTCGGCCGGACCACTGACGTTGCAACGCAGACTCTTCAGAAAATCGAGGAATGTCGTTTGGTCTGCGACCGGAACGAGCACCACGGGTTCTTTCGCCGGAAGCATTGGCACAGGCGGCAACAGAATCGGATCCGAAGCGACAGGATTGGCGGATCGGTCGAGATCGAAATACGCCCCGAATGTCTTGTCGAGGGCGAGACCGGAATTCGCTTTCACGACCCGAACGAACTGGTCCACTTCTCGGTACTGGCCAATAGCGCTGGCAAAGACCCGGATGAATTCCATCCCTTTATTGAGAGATCGGAACTGCACGACCGCAGGAGGTCCCTTGGCGACTTGCCAGGTGTCTTTGGCTTTTGGTTGTGGCGTGGTCTCGTCGTGTTTCTTGTTCTTCGTTTGCGATGTGTTGTTCTTCTCTGTGTTGCCGTTCGTTTTCGACCCTTGATTTTTCTTCGGTCCCTCGGCGACCTCCTTCGAATTGTTGCTCCCACCCCACGGCGGATACACGAACAACAAGACGACTGCTAGAATGAGGATCACGAGACCACCGCCAGCCGCGCCAAGCAGCACGGGCAAGCGGCGGAACAAAGGCTGAGAGCCGCCTGACCGTTGTGATCCCCACGAAGTGGCTGGTCTGCGTTGGGGCGTTGCTGTTTGGTTCGTTGCAGGAGAAGCCGCCACTGCGGTCGCGGGAGACGCTGGAATTGATCCCGTGATAGCTGTTGCTACGGGTACCGATGCTCCGGCAGGGCGAGCAGGCGTTGCTTGTTGCGGCCGTTGGGCAACGGACACCAGACGACAAGAAGGGCAACGCACTTGCCGCCCGAGATGCTCCGCAGAGACCTGAAATCGAGAAGGGCATTTCGGACACTGGATCGCAATGCGATTCGGACGTTGCGTTGCAGTTGCCGGTTGCGTCGCGGGGACAGTTTGGGGAGCGATAGGTTTGGGCGCGGCAGCAGGGCGAGGTGCGGTAGCGGGTTGGGCGGCGAAAACATTCTGGCACGACGGACAACGGATTTGGCGGCCTTGGTGCTCCGATTGTATCCGGAGATCCTTGGCACATTGTGGGCACTTCACGACGATCGACGGCATTGGAGACTCCCGAGGCTTGGAAAATGGTTGTGGGAACTCGAGTTGGTTATTGTTGGTGTGTTCTTTCGAAAGTCTAATTTTGTCGGCACGGTTAGAATAGCAAGTCGAGTTCGGGAGTACTATCCAGGGAGACACATGACGGAGAGATTCAAAGCAACCAAGGTCACCCAGACCGTGGATGTTTGGATAATTTCCGAGCCCATTCGAAGTAATGCCACGATTTTCCACTCGGGACGAGGGAAGACGGAGGAATAAGTGACACCGAAAAGGACCATTCTTGCTTTTGCGAGTCTTATTGATCCCAGCTCCCACGTCCCAAGTGGCATTATTTCGACGAGGCTCAATAAGTCGCCC
>CAYYUU010001049.1:0-3067 GCA_964474955.1 uncultured Alcaligenaceae bacterium
GGTCTTCGATCAACGCGCTCAAGCACTGGTCGAGCTTGCCGCCGTGGTCGCGGACCAAATCGAAGTTCTTGCCGTGGCTGTCCCAGCGACCATAGCTCAATGTCACGACACGGGCACCCGCTTCGACGAGACGACGAGCGACGAGGAGTTGCTCGTTGACTGTCGGGGCTCCGTCGTATTGAAACTTGTAGGGCTTGCCGTCGCCATAACGAGCGCGAACTCGGGGGTCTTCTTTCGAAAGGTCGAGGGCGTCGAGGAGTTTGCTCGAAGTTAGGACGTCGAGGGCTCGGCGGGTCGAAGCATCGACGGCTTCCATGGCTCCGGAGGCGTCGACTTCTCGGCGCAAGTTATCGAAGCTCGACAACAAACGGCGGCGGTCGCCGAATCGTTCATTCGAAATCCCGTTGAGCGTCAAGTTTGCCATCCCGGGACCGTCTGGACTGAAGGCTTTGTAAGCCGGGCCGACGAAGCCGGGTTGACCGTGGTCCGACCAGGGTGCGTGACGTGTCGGTTTTGCCAATCCAACAAACGGCGGAACCGAAGGATCGATCGGGCCTTGGATTTTTGCGGCTGCGGCGCCGAGGCTCGGACGACCGCCCATGTTTTGCAGCGAGTTGTGAGGCCAGCCAGTCAAACACTGGACAGCATCGTGTCGGCCACTGGCTCCGACGAGAGATCGGATGATGACCGACTTGTTCATCAATCGTGCGAGTTGCGGGAACACTTCGCAAATCTGGATGCCCGGAACGCTCGTGGCGATTGGTTGGAACTCACCGCGAATCTCGGACGGAGCTTCCGTCTTGATGTCCCACATGTCCTGGTGAGGCGGACCACCACCCAGGAACACGTTGATCACGGCCTTGTGTTGGTTCGACGTGCCTTGCTGAGCTTCGGCTCGCAGAACGTCGGCCAAGGTCAGTGTTGCGGCGCCAAATGAAAAGGCACCGACTTTCAGAAAATTACGTCGTGTGAGTCCGTCACACAGACGTGTCTTGCGACCCAGGATTGTCAGCATGTGACAAGCCCCCCTTTTGAGTCTTTACGGTGGAGTGTGTTCAAATCGAACTGCGGCGTGGGTTTCGTCGTCCGGACGAAACCATATGAAGGAAAGTACATATTTTCGTCCAGTATAGGTTAGACGCCGCGAGATTCTGTGTCAAGCGACTTGTTTTCGCGGATTGTGAAATATTTCCCGGCTAAAACGGCGAAGCGGTATACTCGCTGAAGATTTCTCCATGGGCTTTCGCCGCGTGGCTACAATCTCACGCGCTGGCCGGTTTCGGACAACTACCCAATCACAAAACGCTACTCACGAAAAGTCTTCGATCAACCCTTCGATGGCATCGAGCCCACGCTCCAACACGCGCATCGAAGGCCCAAAACTAATTCGCGTATATTGTTGGTATCGAGACTTGCGGCGTCGTTTGCCGGGGTTCACGTCGAAGAATTCGCCCGGCACGGTGATCACGTTTCGCTTCAAGCCTTCCTCGAAAAACTGCATGCCGTCGTTGAGCGGTTCGGGCAATCGGCTCAAGTTGGCCCAGCAGTAGAAAGCCCCTTGTGGCGGAACGTCGACGGCGATGTTCATGGTCGTGAGTCGTTCCAACACGTACTCGCGCTTGCGTGAGAAGACCGACCGCAGAAGATGAGATTGTTCCTGGACGCGGTCGATTTCCAACAACGGCAGAGTTGCCTCCTGAAGCAAGTGCGGTGCCCCGCCGTCCAGAAAAGACGCAACACTCGTCACGGCTTCGATGACATCCTTGGGGCCGACCGTCCAACAAATCCTCCAACCGGGCAATCGCCAATTCTTCGTCAATCCGTCGACAATGATGATTGGGTCGCGGTCGACGTCTTCGACGTATTGGGCCGCCGAAAGGGGCGAGTCGGCTTCGGGACCGTAAATGTAATGGCCATAAAACTCATCGAAAATACACGTGCACGCCGTCTCTCGCATCAAGCTGACCCAGTTCTTTAGCGCCCCGTGGCGAATGAGTTGCCCGGTCGGGTTGCAAGGGTTACTCAACAAGATCGCGCTCAAACCTCGTCCGAGGATTTCGGCTTCGAGGGCCCGCAAGCTGATGTGATAGTTGTTCTCTTCGGAAAGCAAAATGGGAATCGGGTGGAACGCCTTGAAGATCGTTAGGAGTTCTTCGTAAGCGGTGTAGTCCGGCAGAAAATGGCCAATGTTGATTTCGCCCATCGCCGCGGCCAAACGTGTGAGGGCCAAACGACCTCCGCCGGAGATGGCGACGTTCTCCGCCGTGTAGGGCATTTTGCCCTTTCGATAGAAGGCGTTGTATAACTCAGCGACTCGCTCGCGGAGCGCGGGGAGTCCGGCGACGGGCGCATATTCGTTCAGGTCGGCGTGGACAGGAATCGGCAAAAGGTTGTCCGTCGTGTCCGGAACAAGCGCGCCGGTTTCCGGCGCGCCTTGCCCAAGGTTCGCCCATTCCTCGGAGGTCGACGTAAAGCCGACTTCCTGGGCTCGCGACGTGACATAAATCACGCCCGTTTTGGGGACCGTTCGCAGTCCGGGCGTGCAAGGTGGCCATTTCGGAATCTTGTGCAAGGATCACCTCAGCTCATCGAGTTTTGGGCGGCACCGCTTGTCTACGTTTTGTTCTACGCACAACGGAGAGGACGGTCAAAAAGCAGCGTTCGGTGTTAGACACCTTACGTTCACAAAAAACCGAAAAAATTGATTCGGGATTGCGAAACAGACGAAACTTTCTCCTCTCCTCGATGTTTAATCTTTTCGAAGGATACGAGTCCCGCCTCAACAACTGAGTCACAACGGTTTGACTTGGTTCGTCCCCACAAGTGGCTCCTCGTTTTGCTGCTTCGTTTCCCCAAAATTCTGATAAGGAATTTCCGCCTCCTCACCAATCAACTTGGTGAGAGTTCAATCCCAATTTACAGAATACACCCTGGAGATTTGAATGCGCCGCCTCTCTCCGCGAATCCGGTCCGCCTTCACGTTGATTGAGCTTCTGGTGGTGATTGCCATCATTGCGATTCTCATTGGACTGCTATTGCCTGCCGTCCAGAAAGTTCGAACGGCCGC
>CAYYUU010001050.1:0-3065 GCA_964474955.1 uncultured Alcaligenaceae bacterium
AACAACCATGGCAGCTCGAATAATAATAACTGTGGCAACTGCCATAACATCCGTGACAACCGCCGTAACAACCGTAACAACCACCATAACAACCGTGGCAGCTCGAATAGTAGTAGCTGTGGCAACTGCCATAACATCCATGACAGCTGCCATAACAACCGTAGCAAGAGCTACCATAACATCCGTAGCAAGAACTACCATAACATCCGTGGCAAGAACTACCATAGCAACCGTAGCAGCCATAGCAGCTATAACTGCGATGGTGGTGGTGGCCATGATGAGCTTTGAAGTAGTGGAAATCAACACCATCACCACCAGTCGTCAACATTGCAGCAAGAATCACACCGTACATCGAAGCATACTCCCTGAGTTGAAGGAATCATCCACAAAATTGCAGAACTGGACCGAGCCAGTAAAAAGCGATTGTGGAAACAGGACGCGTCATGAAAATGAAAAGCTCGCACGCTTTAGGCAATCTACAAAAGCTTTGCCGAATACGTAGCTGGATGGAAATAAGATAAAAAGATGGGAGAATGCTGTCAAAGTCAAAATGGAAAATTTAGAGAAAGAGAGTCGTTTGGGAAGTCTTTGTGGACAAACTGGTTATAGCGATAAAATTGCTTATAACGATGAGATATAGGATGACGGAAAACTAAAGGCGCGTTCATTCTCGCACTGTGGAAAACCCACGCACCAATCTGAGGGCTTCTTCTCGCCGACACGCCGACAACTCACGAGGCCACAATGGACCAAACTCAATTCAGCGAAGAACCTCTGGATCACTCTCGCCAATTATTGGAAGGTGAGTTCCCCGTCGTCATCCGCAGGCGCCTCGGGAACTGGAGTACCTTCGGGGGCGTCCTTGCGTTATTGGTTGGATGTGCGGCTTACTGTGGTTTGGCGATCATGACTTTGTGGGACAATAATTCCGATTTTGGTCGATCTTTGACTTCAGTGATTGTATCTTTGGTACTTGTGATTGTTTTGGTCGGGGCCTGTTGGCAGAGTTGCATCGACTTGTTGACGGTCGAGAACATCACTCTCACCAAGGACATGGTGAAGGTCCAACGATATACCCCACACAATCCCAAGCAAGACATCGATCCACTCTCAGACTTTCTTGGGGTGATGTTGGTGCAGAAGCCTCCCACCGAAGAGGACGATCTCATCGAGACTCCTGTTATTGCGATTGAACTTGTTCATCCAGACAAAGCCAAATCGGTACGTCTCTGGAAGCTGGGATATCCATTTTTCCGCTTCTTCAGAACAGCTAATTCCGACCCCAAAAACGCCGACGTTTATGCTCGCAAGTTATGGCTTTATTACGCATCAATGCTGGGACTTCCTGCCCTCGAAGAAACTCCCGCTGGCGTCAAAAAACATGATCCGGAGCATTTGCGAAAGATACTCTTTGGAAAAGACGAAATTCCGAAAGCCACATCGAACAAAGGCTCCACAGCAATTCGTCCGGATCACACTTACGTTTCTCCATTCCTGGAGCGATTCCAATCGAAAAGCGACTTGAACCTCGGTCTCGAACCACCTCCCTCGACCAAACTCCATTTCCAACAGCATGCACACGGGCTGACGATTACTTATCTCCTCTCAGCTGGCAACACCGCGCGCAACGCACTCCTCCGCGTCGCAATCGGGTGTGGCGCGATCGCGTTCTTCACGCCAACAATATGGCTCGTAGCTTGGTTCTGGTCCAACGACGTCCGAGAAGTCCAAGAGAGTGGTCCGCTCGTCGCGATCATATCGATGGTTGCGTTGATATTAACTGCCTTGGTCGTGCCGCAATGGTGGACGACCTATCAACTCGAAGTAGATCCAGAGCGAATCAATTTCCGTCGTTCGAGTTGGCTTGGAACGACTCAGCTGGCCACGATCTATCTCGACGAATTGGAGGATATGGAAGCGAAGAGATATTACTCTTCCAAGGGACATGGGTTTTGGTCGGAATATACGGAGTGGGCATTGGTCTTGGTGACCGCAGCAGAGATTGAGCCGATTGGTTCGGGGCTCACTCCGGGCTCACTCCGTTGGATGAAACGTTTAATTATCGCCAACGTTCGGAGGTGGTATTCGCAAGAAGGGAAATAGTAGCAGGCACATTCCGTGTGCCGTCCGCCCTTCCTATCAGATCGGCACGACGATTGGTGAGATGGGTCGTCGTGCCATTCTCAAATCTTACACAACCCGCCAGCTGTATTTCTTACCTCGCCCATTCGGGTCCGAATCTTCTTCAGACTTTTCTTTTTTCTGGGGCTTCGGCGCAACGGCTTCGAATCCTTCAATCGCATCGCGTTCGATGAGGCGATTGACGAATCCTTCGATGGCCGTCAATTCTTTTCCTTCTTCCGCCGTGACGAAGGCGATGGCGATACCATCGGCTCCCATTCGCCCAGTCCGTCCGATTCGGTGGACATAAGCTTCGGGGTCTTTGGGCAGGTCATAGTTAATAATGTGCGAAATGCCGCGAACATCGATCCCGCGTCCCACGACGTCCGTGGCGACGAGCAATGAGAGTTTGCCTTCGCGGAAACGCTTCATGATCTTATTGCGTTTCGGCTGTGGCAAGTCACCGTGCATGGCGGCGGAGTCGGGATAATGATCCTTGAGTTGCTTCGACAACCGATCGGCCCATCGTTTCCGTTCGGTGAAGATGATGCATTGTTTGGGTTTTTCTCGTTCCAACACTCGCAACAGCAAGTCAAATTTTCGCTCGTGGTCGACCGAAATGTAGACCTGTTTGATTTTGTCGACCGTGACCTCTTTGGGCCGGACCTTGATGTGAACGGGCTTGGTTTGATAGCGCCCAGCCAGTTCGAGGACATCATCGGGCATGGTCGCCGACATCAACAGGGTCTGCCGTTTGGTTGGACATTGCGAGAGGATGTCTCGAATGTCGTCCCGGAAGCCAATGTCGAGCATCCGGTCGGCTTCGTCGAGAACGGCATAGGTAATTTTGTCGAACGACAGGGTCCGACGTCCGAGGTGATCGAGAACGCGACCGGGAGTCCCGACGACGAGATCACATCCACTTTCCAGGGCTTTCGCCTGTT
>CAYYUU010001051.1:0-3064 GCA_964474955.1 uncultured Alcaligenaceae bacterium
GGAACTATCCTTTACGGTTCATATCTCCGCAAACTTGGTGCGGAGTTGGGGTAACTCCTCGGTCGAAGTGTCTCAAACTGTACTGTCGACGTGAAGGTTTGTTGTTGGTCCTCGTAGATCGATGTCGCACAACCATTTTTTTGCGCTCAATCGACATAGTTTTCTCGCTCAGAAGGAAGTGAACATATCTTCTTTCTGAAGTGGAGAATTGTAAGCTATGCGAAGTCGACTTACCAAAACACTGTTTGTCTTTTGGGGTTGGTTGGTGGTCCCGTGGGTGATGGGATCGATCGTTGGTGCATTCCTTGTGAACTTCTATGTAGGAATTACTTTGGTCGTACTCATTGGAATCTGGTTCTACGATATGGGGGAAGTGACTTGTTCGCGGTGCAGTTCTTACAACACCGGAACGTGTGGAATTCAAGCTTGGCTCGTGCCGGTCTTTTGGAAAAAGAAATCTGTCGGTTCTGTAAGTCGATTTCGCGTTCGACTCCATTTCTCCTTCGACATTCTGATGATGGTTGTTGGAATCGGAATCTTTGCGTTCTATCCTCTCGTGTTAGTGTTCTTCTTGGTTTGGCTGGCTTTGGGGTGGTTGGTGGTGTTCGGACCGAAACGATATCACGGGCTATTGCGTCGTCTGAAAACCCCAGAACAGCAAGATTCCAGACAGTTGGTCAGCTTGCCCGTTGTTGCTTTGGAACGGAGCGAGACTGATAGTCGTTCCGCCTGAAACTCCAAGCTGGAGTGGATCAAGGTCAGCCACGCGAAAAGCACAAATCAGCAAAACCGGATAAACACAAATTTTGAGTTCCTAACCGTGCA
This sequence comes from uncultured Alcaligenaceae bacterium, assembly GCA_964474955.1. Taxonomy (GTDB): domain Bacteria; phylum Planctomycetota; class Planctomycetia; order Gemmatales; family Gemmataceae; genus CAYRFQ01. The sequence goes on from CAYYUU010001051.1 coordinate 826, forward strand.
ACAACTCCACGATTTTGTCCGCAAGTTCTTCCGGTGTGGTTTCGTCGGTCTCCAAAGTGTAATCCGCACAGGCCTCATAGAGTGGAAGCCGCTGGTCCAGTAATTCCTGAATCTCTTCGAGCCCGCCGCGAGTTAAATTTGGACGTCGTGCGGCCGTCGATTGGTCTCCCTGGATTCTCGCCCAAAGTGTCTGGGGCTTTCCTGTGAGCCAGACGACTGTTCCGGCGTTCTTCAACATCTCTCGATTTTCCGGTCTCAAGATAACACCGCCACCTGTCCCGACGACTTGTTCTGTTTTTTCACAAATAAGGCGCAGGATCTCGCTCTCTTTTTCGCGAAAGCCGGATTCGCCTTCAGAAGCGAAGATATCCCGGATGGTCAAGCCGTAATGTGCTTCCAGGAACCCGTCGGCATCGACGAACTCCCAACCCAGACGTTCTGCGAGGAGAGTTCCGACTGTGCTTTTTCCGGTCCCTCGGTAGCCGATGAGGAACACGTTCGCGATGGAGGAAGGCGAAACCGATGACATCGTATTGTCACTTGACCTTGTATTCGAGGACGACGGTGTAGGATTTGGCTCCGGGTTCCAGACCAGCCACCGAGATCGGACCTTTCGTGACCGTGATCTTTCCGAGGAACTGGTCCCCAAACCGAGCGAGTCCTTGTACCTTGGGCTTCTTGTCCGGGACGACCAGAACCATTTTCTCGAAACCTGGAGCTTGGAAATGAAATTTGTAGTTCTTGCCTTTGGTGAGTTGCCTGGTCACCGGTGCGGCGAGGACCTTGACCTTCTCGATTCCTGCCAGGACATCAACGAAGCCGTCGTTATCCTTGTTGTTGACCGCTTCGAGAACTTGTTTCAAAAGATCTTTTTGAAGGAATCGCTTGGGGCGTTTGAGCGTGATGAGCTTAGCGAATTGTTCTTTCGTGACAGGGACCGTGGTCAGTTGCCATTTGGCTTCTTTGGGGAAGTGCGTGAAGATCAAACGGTCGGGGTCCGGGAAGAAATAGAATTCCTGCACCTCTTTGTTGTACTCGTCCTTGCGGAACAACCCGGCTCCGCGTGTCGCGTCAATGAGTTTCCACTGTCCGTCGATCTTCACGACATTCCAAACGTGGTTCGGTTCGGTCGGAAGTTTTTTCGGATCGACGTCCGGGCCCGTGGCAATGCCGTACACGAGCTTGCATTCGATGTTGGCGAATTTGCACATCTCTTGGAACAACTCGGCGTATCCAGAGCAGAGCCCCTTTCGTTCCGCAAAGACTTTCTTGAGTGGTTGTTGATCCCATTTGCCCGTCCGGAATGCGGGGACGTCCAGTTCGATCTTCTCGGTGATCCAGCGGAAAAACGCCCGGACTTTCGCTTCGTCCGAGTGGAGCCCGGACGTGACGAAAGCGACAAGGCTGGGAATGGCCTTCTCCGCCCCGGCAGGAGTTAGCAAAGCGTGCCAATCGATGAACTCGTGAAAGTGCTTGCCTTCCGCGAGCAACTTATAGAGTTTCTGCTCGCGTATCTTCCTCCAATCCCTTTCTCCGTTGGCTTCTTCGAGAGACTTGGTGAGCCTCCCAATCCTTTTGCTTGCCCGTTGAAGTTTTTCCGAAAGGGCATCGTACTTCGACTTGTCCACGCCGTTGCCCACCTCGTTGGGTGGCGAAGGAGATTGCTTCTTGGGCGATGGAGTGCTTTGCTTCTTGGGCGTCGCGCTCGGCTTTGCCTCCCGCTGCCGTGACAAGAACACGTAAGTCCCAGCGACTCCAACTCCAAGAAACAACACCGCCAACACGACGTGCGACATGAGTTGGAAGAGGAACGAAGACTGGTGCCGTTTGTCCGCTGCGGAGAACGGTGGTTTCGCGGAGGCTGTTAGTTGCAGTTCGGCAGAGGTGCGCGAATCGGCCTTTTGGATTCCGACCTTCTCGACACTCGGACGTGGGACCTGGAATATTTGCTGACACGCCGGACACGCCAGTTGATCCCCAGCGTGTTCGTCGGCCACCCGCAAAACTTGGCGACACTTCGGGTTCGGACATCTCAAGTGGATCGTCATGACTTGGAGATTCCAGACAGACGCGGCATGATGCAACATTCAACTCCGGGCAAACCCCAATATACATCACACAGCTCGGCAGCGATAGTTGGGGTCTGTCAGCGATGCGACTTTGGATTTTGGAGTTGGGCTGACGGGAGGTTTCTCGCTCGCGTTGGGCTGCCGTTTTAGTAGTTTTTTCCGGAACGTGA
>CAYYUU010001052.1:0-3055 GCA_964474955.1 uncultured Alcaligenaceae bacterium
AGGCAGGCGAAGCTGCTTTGAATTGTCTGCCCAACGATAAACCAAACGCTCAATTTGGGTCTAACCAATTCCCGTCCAGATCGTAGCGACTCGGTACTTGGTAACCGAAGAATTCGTCGTAGGTTGTTCCGTCTTCGGTATAGACCGAAACATTCTGGAAGGCAGCTAACCGTTGCTGAAAATTCGTTATTCCGAGAGACGGTGCAAGTGCTTGGACGGCTGTGACATAGTCCACAATTGCAGCCTTCACAGCAAGGTTCGCCTCTGCGTCGTACAGCCCGTAATCATCGGGAAACTGATAGTCGGGCTCCGGTCGCAGGAAACTCAAGAAGACCGTTTTTCGCATTGCGTCGCGACAGACTGTGTCCGTGATCTCTTCGTGTTCCTTCTCAATTGACTCAAGTCTGACCAACAACTTCAAAAGCAACTCTTCCATTGCATTCTCCATGAACTTGGAACAACTCTTGTCGAGAGAACCGCGTCGGTTTAGTCTGTGTCCGTATCATAACTGGAGCGGACAACAACGGCTTCTCGCCTCTCCAAAAAACACAATCCACATAGCAGACCCGTTTATCGGTGCCGACCATGAAAAGCGTTGAAGAGCAAATCGAATGGATCCGTCGTGGGGTCGATCGAATCGTTCCCGAGGAAGAACTCAAACAAAAGCTCGAAAAGAGCCTCAGGACGGGCAAACCGTTGCGTGTGAAATACGGTATCGATCCGACCGGAATCGACGTCCATCTCGGTCACACCGTTCCGCTTCGGAAACTCCGGCTGTTCCAGGACCTCGGGCACCAGGCGGTTCTGATCATCGGCAACTACACTGCGTTGGTCGGTGACCCGAGTGGTCGCGACAAGGCCCGCGACGGCATGACCGAGGAGCAAGTCGAAGAGAATGCTCGTGATTACTTGACACAGGTGGCCAAGGTCATTGACATCGACAAGGCCGAAGTACGGCGAAACGGTGAATGGTTCGGCAAATTCAGTTTTCTGGACGTCCTGCATTTGATGAGCCAGATCACCATGCAACGGATGCTCGAACGCGACGACTTCGATAAACGCATCAAGGCCGCCGAGGGAATTCGCCTCAGCGAGTGTCTCTACCCGCTCATGCAAGGTCACGACAGCGTCGAAATCAAGGCCGACATCGAACTCGGCGGTTCCGAGCAATTGTTCAACTTGATGGTCGCTCGAAACCTACAGAAAGACGCCGGGCAACCGCAACAAGTCTGCATCACGTTGCCGCTCCTACGCGGGCTCGACGGCGAGAAGAAGATGGGCAAGAGCTTGCAGAACTACATAGGCGTCAACGAAAGTGCCGTCGACATGGTGTTCAAAACGATGCGGATTCCCGACCATTTGATGACCGAATGGTTTGAGTTGTTAACCGACCGCACTGCCGAAGAAATCAAGAAGCTCACGAATGCCGAAGAGATCAACCCCCGTGATGCGAAATTGCAACTCAGCCAAGATATCGCCCAAGGATACCACGGCGAGGAGGCAGCCGAAGCCGCCGTTCAAGAGTGGATCAACACCAGAACCAAAGGCAATGACCCAACGGACATCCCGGAAGTCAAACTCGCAGCGAGTGAGTTGGAGAATGGCGAAATTTGGATTTGCAAGTTGCTCGTCTCGCTCGGCATGGCTTCGAGCAATGGAGAAGCTCGCCGAGCCATCGCAGGTGGTGCCGTGAAACTCGGCGAAGAACGCGAAAAGATCGACGATCCTAAGGCCAACGTGGCGGTCACCGACGGCCTGCTCGTCCGGAACGGGAAACAAAAAGTGGCGAGGGTGAAGCTGAGCTAGGGAGTGGCTCTGCTCCGGATACCGACCCGAGGCGCGAGCGAGGACTTGAGCGAAGCGCGAACAACGCTGCAGGCATTTTCTACCAACCCGAAGCGCAAGCGAGGAACTCTTACACCAACCCGAAGCGCGAGCGAGGACTTGAGCGAAGCGCGAACAACGCTTTAGGCGTTAGGGCAAAAAAATATCCGCTGTGGTGGGAAACACAGCGGATACAAATCTCCGACACTTCGGAGCTTGGGAGGTCTAAATATTATATCAGCGAGAGAAGCCGTTGGCGAGAGATAAATGCAGTTCTGCACTATTCTGGATGACGATCGATCCAGTGATTTCGCTGTACGCTATCGTCCCGCGACCGCCGTTGACGGCCCAGCTGCCGGGCTCGATCGTGCTCACGATCGTCCGCATCAGGGCGTTCGCGTAGTATCGCTGTTGGGCCAAATTGTACAGCGGGCCGAATCGTGGGTCCGGCGTCGGGAGCAAATCGCGAATCGGGTAGCTTCGTGTCGTCAACGTATTTCGTGCAACTTCCGGCGTGACGACGTGAATCGCCCCGTCTTTCAAGATGTACGCGAGGCCGTTGTCCGCGAGAACTTTCCGCAGGATCGTTCGGACTGTCAACTTGGCTTTCGGTCGGAAATTGACTGCGGTGTCGTAGGTCACTCCGACGTCCTGCAGCGTCAACTTGTCAAAGAGAATCGGAGCCTTCGTCCGCATGGCGATCAACTCGAGTGCATCCTGGAATCGCGTTCCGTCGAAGTCGACGGTCATCACGGAGTTCATAGTCTTGAGCAAGAAGGCGTCTTTTTCGCTGAGCTTCAACCCGGTAAATTTCTCACGAAGTTTTTTCCTCGCGGCCCAATTTTTGGCGAAGCTCACTCGGCCATTTTCGGGAACGACCATGTCGTCGAGCCGCAACGTGTTCGCAGCTGCGACTTCGAACTGACGCTTCCGTCGCGTGATTTCCCCTGTTCGGGTGCGACCTTTTTGAATGAAATCATTCGCCACTCGACCTGGGCTCCGACCGACGACTTGAGTCGCGGGCCGACGTTTTGCACATTTGGCGTATTGTTCGTATTTGGCCCGACGCTGGGCTTCCGGATCACTTGCAGCTTTCCGCTGAATGTACTCATCGACACCCTTGATATACGCCTTGATTCCCTTCTGCAAATAGAGCTGCGTTTTGGCAGGCAATATCCGGGTGTTGTCGACAATGTGTTGATATGTGACGAGAACACGACGCGCCTCCTGT
>CAYYUU010001053.1:0-3054 GCA_964474955.1 uncultured Alcaligenaceae bacterium
AGTTAAAGTGACATTCAAAGGGCAATCAAAGTTCATCTCTCAAGTGCGGTTTGCCCCTCACGGAAAAATTCTCGCAGTGATAGAGGACAACCGCACCATGCGATTGTTGGAACTCAAGAATGGCAAAAGTACGATTCTGCCAACGAGACACGAGCGTTTAATTCCCTCCCTCTGCTTCAGTCCGGATGGAAGGCTTGTTGCTTGGTCGACGATCCAAGACGATCCGAAGAAACCTGGGGAGGTTTGGCTTTGGGAAGTGAAGACGAAAAAGATCGTGGCCACCTTCAAAGGCCACAAAGGAGGCGTTTTCTGTGTCGCCTTCAGCCCCGACGGAAAGACGCTCGCATCGGGGAGTTATGATCGAACCATTAAACTTTGGGACGTGTCGAAATGGGCGAGGAAGCGAGGCAAGTGATCGAAGGACTAATTAGGATAAATCGGTCCCCAATCTATCACCGCGGCCCCTCCGCTTCAATTTCCTCAAACGACTCAACGCTCGGATGCCCATGTCCTTCTTCGACGGGCTTATTCCCTGGTCTGAGGAGCAGGACCGTTTGGAGTCCTGCTGCTTTTGCGGCATCGAGTTCGGCCACGACGTCGCTACAAAATAGAATTTCTTCAGGTGGCAAGTTCATTGCCTTCGCGATCGCGGTGTAGCTCGCAGCTTCTTTCTTCGGGCCGGTGGTTGTGTCGTAGTGGCCTTGGAAATGTCCGAGCAAGTCGCCGCGTTCGGTATGGCCGAAAAACAACTTCTGGGCGGTGATACTCCCCGAGGAATAGATACGGACGTCGAGCCCTTTCTCATTCCACCTCTGTAACTCCTCGGGGACGTCGTCGTAAACGTGTGCCCGAAGCTGTCCGTTGAGGAATCCGGCTCGCCAGATAAGCCCCTGCAACTCTTTGAGTCCGGTGGCCTTGACGTCACCGTCCATCAACCGATGAACTTCCGCAACGACCTTCTCGCGAGCTTCGGCGGGAGACGCATCTCCGACCCATTCGCTCAACGAGTTCGCGCCCGCATCCATAGCGATTTGTTCACACGCGGCCCGTGTTTCGGGAGCGTCCCAGTGTTGCTCCAAGAACTCGGCAACGTGGTCACGGGCATACGGGAACAACACGTCGTACACAAAGCTGACCGACGAGGTCGTTCCTTCGATGTCCAACAAGATGCCTTTTCCAGAGAACCGAATCATGGGTTGATCACACTCGAGATGTTTGTGTTTTTCGGCGGCAAATAATTCGGCCCGAAGCACAACACTTGATAACTGGCGTCGACTCCGCTTTGGGTGTATTCCGGTTTCCATCCCGCCGGTTCGAGGAACAACCGGATCGCCCGGATCTTCCGGTCGTCGCAAAGATCGAACCAGTGTTTCGTTCCGGCGGGCACGTTGATCAAGTCGCCCTGTTCGAGTTGCAGAGCGAACACGGGGCCGTTTTCCGGATTAATGTGGAAGACGCCGCTGCCGCCAACGATGAACCGAACTTCGTCCTCGGAGTGAGTGTGCTCGCTGCGAAACTTGTCGAGCATTTTTTCCAAATCGGGAATCGCTGGCGTCACGTTGATGACGTCCGCGGTGACATAGCCGCCTTGCTTTTTCAATCGCTCGATTTCGGGGGCAAAGGCATCGAGAATTTCCTCGTCGGTGGTTTCGGCGTTCAGCCGACCTTCGGTTTCCCAGCGTTCGTACTGAATTCCAAACGGCTTGAGGAATTCTGCGATGGCCTCAGGACTCTCGATTTCACGATTTTCGTCTTGAATGCGGATGTGTGCCATTATTCCATCCTCGTTGTGAGTGCATCAGTGGGTAGGATTGCGGGGGCGGCCTTTCGCCAAATGAGAATGCTGGGAAGACTGCCTCAATCCAGTTAGTATGTGAGTTCGTGGACATTTTGCAACCTTTTCCTGCCACCCGGGAATACCGAAACCACGACCGTCTCCTGGAGAAACTTGTTTGGAAAAACTCGTTTGGGGAGACTTAGAGCAGATACCGTTTGGTTTGGTGACAGTTTGAGGTCATCCGCATGCATATTTCTACAAGCCTGAAGCGCTCCATCTGGGGAAGGGGTGGATGATGACGGAAGATGAATGGCTCCGTAAGCTCGCCGCGAAAGACCAAGCGGCCCGCATGCCCGGATTTGTTAGATTAGCCGGTCGATGGCGAACGGAGAACCCACCCTATGAAAAAAAGGCCCGAAGGTGGAAACACGATAGACGTCTATTCTTTCGTGTCTGATTTTTTGACGGTGTTCGGTGTCACCCGCGCGCCAGCATAAAACTCAATGATCACCGCAGGTTCCTTCCCGTCGTTGATCCCATAGTGCCAGGTGTCGACGACTTCAACGATGGAATCACCAGCCTTCAGATGCAATGTTTTCTTGGTCTCCGTCACGACCGTCAAGCGTCCTTTCAATAATACGCCAGCATTGATGACCGGATGTTTGTGGAGTGGCAATTTCGTTTTGGGCGGGATCGTGATTTTCAAAATCGTGATCTCCGGCTTGCCCTTCGAATAACGCGGGAGTGGTTTGCCATCCCAGCTGGATGTAGTTTTCGCGAGCACGTCCACTTGGATTTTCTTTTTCTCCTGGCAATGCGCTTGGCTCGCGAACAAGCCGAACAATAAGCCGAAGACTAAGAATTCGAGGAGTTGGCTGCGATACTGCGACATGAGAACCTCGCGTCGGATGAATTTCGGATCGGGTTTTGGTGGCAACGAAGAATTCGTGGGTGCCCGGTTCGATCTCTGAGTGTTCCAGCGCAACGGCGTTGGCTCGAAACCCAACGTCCGAGAGTAGCCGAAGCCAGTCGGCTTGCCCAAATAATCCTTCGACGTGTCGGTCGTGTTCGACGCGGATGGATCCATCGGCTTCTCGCAGCACGTAGGCGTAATCGACAAGATAAGTCGTGTCTGACGGGTTGGGATCCCAAGTCCATTCGAGATACCGGAGGCTACGCTCTTGGCCATCGTGACCGCCGTTGTCAGTCGAAGGCCGGAAGTTTTCGCGGACGTGATCCGGTGCTCGCCGCGCGGCTCGCTCCTCGGCAGTTCCAGA
>CAYYUU010001054.1:0-3045 GCA_964474955.1 uncultured Alcaligenaceae bacterium
ACACAAAAATACCTCGCCCTGATTTTTGTGTTTTTTGTGTACGTGTTTTGGGCCTTCGGGTTGCATTTTCGAAAGGTCGTTTTTGAAGTGGAAGGTAGAAAACGCGCACACAAAACCCGCAAAACTCCCCGACGCAGAGGTTTTGTGGGTTTTGTGTATCGAATTTACGATCCACGGCTCGATTTTGGGAGTTCAACACAGGCACCTCCGACTCCCCAAGCTGACGCTTTCGGATTTGTGTAAATGTCTTTTGTCTCGGCTTCTGAAGCCGTCAAGCTCTCACTCCAGAAAGGCGAACTGTTCCGCCGGATTGCGTGCCTCTCGGCAATTCGCCGTTCAAAGAATTGGGCAATGTCTTCAGATACTCGTGAAAAATTCGAATTGGCTATGTGCAAGGGCGAGTCAACCTCAAGTCTCTTTGAGGCTTGATCCTTCGGCCTTCCGCCTTACCTAAACCTAAACATCAGAACAGCAGAATTTGCGAAGCTTCCCCGATACAATTACCAATCCGTTTGATTACAATAAAGGGATTACAATCCTCCCATCCAGCAGGCCAGACATGCGTCGTCGAGCCGTTGCCCTCCGACCCTTACTCCAGGCATACCTCAACGCGGGCGTGCCAACGGGGGCTCAACTTTCGCGATTGCCTGTCGTCGGGAGGCGATTTCAGGCCATCTTGGCCGCCGACGAAAGACTCCTGAGCGAGACGTTTCTCGACAACGCGACGAACGACGAATTTCGATCAGCGATCGTCGATTTCTCCGAACACACGGTCTTTCCACCATTACAGCGAATGACGTGCGAGCGACATGTCGGGATTCTTCGGCACGCCGTCGATCATCTCGTTCGGAGCAACGATTCTCTACCGACCAAAGCGGGTCATGTGTTGGACTCGAAGGGGCCATATCACGTCCCCGGCCTCGGGCTTTCGTTTTGGTCGGCCTTGCTTCAGGCCATCGACCCGACAACTTGCCCCGGAAATAACCGAGCGATCGTCCAGGGGATGGAGCGAGTCGGCCTTCTCGAATCGCAACAACTCTCGCAACCGATCGAGTTGTATGGTGCACAGATGCACGCCTATGCGAAACTCCTCCGACAACACGACGACATTTCGGCGTTGCACCTGGATCATTTCTTCTTGCTGGTTTCGGGAATGCAAGGCAGAGAGTTGTGGTACGGGCTCGACTCGCTCGCCGAAACACTCACCGGTTGCGACATTCCCGCGCTGATCCGAGCCGAACGAACTGCTTTGCCATTGCGAGAACGCATCCGCCAACGCGGCGACGAACTCGCGAGCGCCGCGAACGAAATAGACGGCGCACTCGAAAGCGGTGATGTCACGAAACTCGAAGCCGCAGCTATGCGAGTCGCGTCCGGATGTGCAAGGCAAAGCCATCTCGACTGGAACGCGTATCGCGAGCTGTTGCTCCGCTGGACAAAGCGATTCTGGAGCACCGATACTCCGTTCGAAGACCTCGCCGAATTTCTCACGACCGCACCCATCACCGGCGCGGGTATGTGGTGGCCCACGAGTATACTTACGATTCGTGATCCGCATAGCTATGCGCTTTGGGACGAACGATCGCGAGACGCTTATCGACGGATCAGTCCCGACGCAGCAGGAACCACAACTCCCATCGGAACCTATCAACTATTTTGCGAGCGGCTCTCGGCGCTATGCGAGTTATAAAACCTCCATCCGCTCGAAGTCCCGGCCCTCCTTCATCGCATCGCCGAACAGCCTCGTTTCTTGACCGATGATCTGTCTGCCGAAGAAATTGCTTTCGGTGGATTCTGTTCGGATACGTTTGCCTTCTTGTCAGAACTCAATCAATGCAATACCAAGGAGTGGATGGAGGCAAACCGAGAACGCTATCAATACGCCCTTCGTGAGCCTTTGGTAGAGCTGTGCAATCTCCTTGTCGAAACATATATTGAGCCTATTCTCAATCGAGTGTGGAAGTGGGAGATCGAAACGACTCCGCGACCTGGCAAAGCCCTCACCAGCATTTGCAAAAATGATTACGGACAATCGACGCCGTATATCCCGGAGATGTGGATCACGTTTTGTCGCAAGGGTGACACCAAGAAGGCTCAAGCGCAACTCTTCGTCCGGGTGACCGAAGGCAAGATTTCGTTTGGCTTTCGTCTGGGCAAGAACCAAAGACAGGCGACAAAACTGTTTCGCCGAAATCTCCAGGAACACGGCCAGGAGCTTTACGAGAGTCTGGTTCGCAGCGGGGCCGTGGGACATTGTCAGTTCCATCGTGACGACAGCGCCGACGACGTCGTGGAGATCAAAAACGCCGGAGACCTCCGAGCATGGGCGACGGGAAAGACCATCACTCTGGGGCGGTCCATCGCAAAAGTCGATCCTCTGCATGCGTCGGAGAACCTTGTCGGCGAAATCATCTTGACGTTCGACCGGGTGCTTCCGGCGTTCGCGTGTGCCATTTTGGAAAATCCCGCCGAAGTGCTGGCGAAACGGACGGAAACTCGCTCGGTCACTCGCACTTTCACGGCCGACGACTTCGTCCGCAAAACGTATCTCGCGTCGGAGTGGCTGACGAAGGCCCGCTCGCTCCTGGAATTAAAACGACAATTGATTCTTCAAGGAGTCCCCGGAACGGGAAAGACGTTCGTCGCCAATTCCCTCGCCCGTTGGCTCACGGGAGACCGCGAAGGCGGCATTCAGTTGGTACAGTTTCACCCGGCGTTTAGTTACGAGGAGTTCGTCGAAGGCATCAAAGCCAAATCCGTCGAAACGAATGGCCGCCACGACGTGACCTATCCCGTCGAAGCCGGTTTGCTCTGCGAGTTCGCGGCGAAGGCCGGCCAATCTCCCTCGCTTCCGTTCGTCCTGATCATCGACGAAATCAACCGGGGCAACTTGCCTCGCATCTTTGGCGAATTACTCTACTTATTGGAGTACCGCAACGAAAGCGTCGTGCTGCCTTATTCGCGCCGAAACTTTCGCCTGCCGCGCAACTTATATATTCTCGGGACAATGAACGCCGCCGACCGATCCGTTGCGATCATCGACCA
>CAYYUU010001055.1:0-3043 GCA_964474955.1 uncultured Alcaligenaceae bacterium
ACCGGGCAAATCGGTCATGGGCGAACGAAAACTAGGACGAGTGCATCGGATTGTACTCCCTGTGGCCGTACCGAACAGCCGGAAAAAGCTGGAGAGCATGCCTCGAGGACTTTATAATCCAAATCTTGCGAAAAACCAAATTTCTCATTCCAGTTTTGTACTCAACCCCTGATGGGACACCAAATCACGGAGATATCTGTTCGATGCGAAAAAGGTTCCTGGCTAGCCTCCTCTCCACCATGTTCCTGTTGCTTTCCGGGACGTTTGCGGTGGGCCAAACGGACGCCGAAAAAGCGTTAAAGCAGTTCAAGCTCTCGCCCGGCCTGAAGATGACGGTTTGGGCATCGGAGCCAATGTTCGTCAACCCAACGTGTATTGACATCGACCACAAGGGACGTGTCTGGGTGTGCGAGTCGGTCAACTACCGCTGCAAACTCCGACGCCAGCCACTTCGCCGAAAGTCCGGCGACCGAATCGTCATTCTCGCCGACACGAATGACGACGGAAAGGCAGACAAGGCAACCACGTTTTACCAGTCCCCCGAGTTGCTCGCACCGTTGGGAATTGCCGTCGCCCAAGATCCAAAAGGTCCTGGTCGCATGGTCTTCGTGTGTCAGTCGCCTTACATCTGGGTCTTTCACGACAAGGACGGTGACGACAAGGCCGACGGTCCGCCCGAAGTGCTTCTCAAGGGTTTTCAGGGATACGACCATGACCACGGCGTTCATGGCATTTCGATCGGCCCCGACGGCAAATTGTATTTCAGCGTCGGCGACCGCGGCGTTCGCGGACTCAAGGACAAATGGGGCCGCGTTTGGTCGAGCAACAACACCGATTGCCGAGCCGGAACGAACTGGCGGTGTAATCTCGATGGCTCTGGCCTGGAACTCATTGCCCACAACTTCCGAAATCAATACGAACCTTGCGTGACGAGCTTTGGGGATTCGTTCGTCTCGGACAACGACGACGACGGCAACCGACAAACTCGCATTTGTCATGTGATTCCCGGCGCGAACTACGGCTATCATCCGCGACGTCGTGGCGAACATCACTGGCACGAAGACCAACCGGGCGTCATGCCCAAAATCTTGCGAACGTTCTTTGGATCGCCGACCGGGATTTGCGTCTACGAAGGCGACCTGCTCCCCAAGAAATATCGAGGGCAAGTTCTCCACACCGATGCCGGACCGAACCACGTCCGGTGCTACCACATGAAGGCCAACGGTGCGAGCTATTCTGTCGATCGAGAAGACATGGTGACCACGCCCGACCGGAAGTTTCGACCTTCCGATGTGGCCGTCGGTCCGGACGGTGCTGTCTACGTGAGCGACTGGTATGATCCCGGCGTCGGTGGTCACGGGATCGCCGATTTCTCCAAGGGCCGCATCTATCGCATCACTCCCGAGGATTTCAAAACTCAGAGGATCAACCTCGACTTGAAGTCCAAGAAAGGCATCGTCGCGGCTCTCGGCTCACCGAACCTCGCGACGCGATACATGGCCATCGCGAAGCTGAACTCGATGCCCAAGGGTGAGGCGATTCGGACGCTCGAAATGGCTGCTGTCCAACAAGACAAGCCGTTCCTGCGGGCCCGCGCTTTGTGGCAGCTCGGTCGACTGGAAAGCCTGCGGTTCGTCAACGGAGCATTCTCCGACGAAGACCCACGCTTTCGTGTGTTGGCCATGCGAATCCTCAATGACTTCCACAACACAAGCCCGTTGGACTATCCCGAAGTTTGGAAAGCCAAGTTGCTCAAGGACACGTCGGGAGCCGTTCGACGCGAAGCCCTCGTGATGCTCCGTCGCGAAGACCCGACCAAAGCTCGCGAAATGATCCTTGATCTGGCAAAGACGTACGACGGTGAAGACCGCTACTTCCTGGCGTGCGTTGGGATCGCTGTTGGGAAGGATGCCAAACGTCGCGAGGTTATCCTGGAAGGCTTCTCGAAGGCATTTCCGAAATGGAATTCGACGGTGGCCGGGCTTGTCTGGGAACTTCAACCGCCCAATGTGTTGCCGCTCCTGACTCGACGACTGAACGACGCGAAAGCCTCTATTGAAGAACGCGAGAAAGTCGCAAACGTGATCGCCGGGTTGGCCGAAACGGAAGCCGGAATGGTTCTCATCAAGGCTGTTGCAAGGGTCGAAAACGACCAACTTCGGACGACGATTGTGTCGCTCTTACGAGCGAACCTCGCGGGCCGCTGGCAAAAGTTGCGTCAACATCCCGAGTTGGCGAAGATGACTCGGCGATTGTTGATGAACAAGAAGACAACCCCATCGGGGCTGTTGCTCATTGATGCGGGCGAACAGACCGCTTTCGTGAATGACGTCGCAAAGATCGCTAAGGATGAAAAAGCGAGTGTCGAATTGCGTCGTCGAGCTATCAACACTCTGAGCCACCTGAAGACGGAGAAGTCTACGAACACGCTCGTCGGCATCACACTCAACGAAGAGAAAACACGCGAGTTGGTGCTTGCTGCCGTCCGAGCGTTGGGCAATCAGAACACTCCGTTGGCTCGCAAAAAACTCCAGGGAATGGCCACCAATTCCAAGAAGTTCAGCCTCCCCGAACGCCAAGTGGCCGTCGCCGGACTTGCGAGCACACGACCGGGCAGTATGTGGCTCGTCAAGGCGTACCAGCGAAAGGCGCTCGGCAAAGACCTGAAAGCAGACCTGTCGCGGCTCTTGCGAAATAGTCCTTATCGGAACGTCCGCGGCCAAGCTGTGAGAATTTTCCCACCACCTGGAAAGCTCGATCCGAAACGTCTGCCGAGCATCCCTGCGTTGTTGGCTCGCAAAGGCAATCCCGGTCGCGGGCGACAACTCATGCTCGCCAGCTTGAAAAACAAAATGGCGTGTCTCCAGTGCCATAAGATTCAGGGTATGGGAGGTGCGGTCGGGCCGGACTTGTCGGTGATCGGCAAGAAAGGTAGCCGCGAGAATTTGCTCGAATCGATCCTCTATCCAAGCCGCGCGATCAACCATCAATTCAAGACGTGGGCCGTCCAAACAAAGAAGGGACTTTTCATCAAGGGGCTGCT
>CAYYUU010001056.1:0-3040 GCA_964474955.1 uncultured Alcaligenaceae bacterium
CGGCTACACATACCACACTTCGGTTGATCTTGACGCTCGATGGTGAGCAAATCGTCAAAGCCGTTCCCGAAATCGGATATTTACACAGCGGCTTCGAAAAACTCGGCGAAGACCTCGACTTCAACCAATACGTCACCATCGTCGACCGAATGAACTATATCTCGCCTTTTTATAATGAACTGGCGTGGCATCATTCGGTCGAAAAGTTGATGGGGATAGAACTCACTGAGCGATGTAAATACATACGTGTGATTCTTGGCGAGTTGGCCCGCATCAGCGACCACTGTCTATGTATCGGTGCCGTAGGACTCGACCTCGGCGCCCTCACGGCGTTCTTCTATGCGTTTAATCAACGCGAAAAAGTGTATGACATCATGGAGACGGTTTCGGGCCAACGCTTCCATCCGAGTTATACACGTGTCGGTGGACTCATGGCCGACGTCGATGATGTGTTCGTCGAAAAGGTCCGCGATTTCGTCAAGACGTTCCCGAAAGCCCACGCGGACCTCACGCGGCTTTTGAATCGAAACCGGATATTCATCGAGCGAACGAAAGGAATTGGCGTCTTGTCAAAAGAAGATGCCATTAATCTCAGTTGCTCGGGACCAATTGCAAGGGCGAGCGGCGTCGTCCGCGACCTCCGAAAAGACGAACCGTATCTCGTATACGATCAGTTCGACTTTCAGGTTCCGTGTATGAGTGCAGGCGATTGTTATGCGCGATATCTCGTCCGGATGGAAGAGATGATGCAGAGCCTCCGCATCGTCGAACAAGCCATTGAAAACTTGCCAGACGGACCGGTCAACGTCGACACCGAGAGTAAAGCCGTGCTCCCGGATCAACTTTCGACCTACCGAAGTATTGAAAGCCTAATCCAACATTTTGAATTGATCATGCCGACTCGGCAATGGGAGCCACCTGTCGAAGAATACTATGGTGCCGTCGAAGCCCCCAACGGCGAACTCGGTTTTCACGTCGTCTCGGACGGGACCGGGTTCCCATATCGAGCGAGGACTCGCCCCCCGTCATTCATACACTTTTCGATCTTCCCCTATTTAATCGTAGGACACCAGTTGAGCGACGTCGTCGCCGTTCTGGGGAGTCTGAATATTATTGCCGCGGAGTTGGACCGATGAGCATACTGACCGAAGACATGCGACGACGGATCGAAGCCTATATCCCTCGTTATCCGAACAAACAAGCGGTCACGCTCCCGGCCCTCCACATAGTTCAAGACGAACTTCGGTGCGTACCCTTGGAAGCCATGCGAGAAATCGCCGATATCCTCGACCTAAGCCCAGCCGAGGTCTACGACACGATGACCTTCTACGGGTTCTTTCGCGAACCTGACAACAAGCTCGGTGCCAAGAGATTGTGGGTATGTCGTTCGTTGCCTTGTATGCTTCGCGGTGCCGACGATTTGCTCGCCACGTTTTCGGAGAAACTCGGCGTCCCACCAGGCGGAACGACCGAAGATGGAAAAATCACCCTGGAATTTGCCGAGTGTATTGGCGCTTGCGAAGGCGCACCGTGTGTGCTCATTGATGACGAACATAGACATAACGTCGCCGAAAATGATGTAGATGCGTTGATTGAAGAATTGAAGCATTAAAGCGGTCGGATGGATCGTTGTAGTGTTTGTGGTTTTTTGGAAAGTGTCGTATTTCGCTCCGCGAAAGGCAACACTAAAACCAACACCACTCATTGATTCGACTTTCCAAGTAGAGAATATCCTGTTCCAGGACAACATAGACTATGCCCGAATTTGAACCTGTGCTTTTGAAGCGAGTTGGTCGAGAGAATAGCCAATCGATCGATACTTATCGCGCCGACGGTGGTTATACGGCCCTCGAGAAAGCCCTCAATACGATGTCCCCGGCTGACGTCACGGCTGCCGTCAAGGAATCGTCGTTGCGAGGTCGTGGTGGTGCTGGTTTCCCTGCCGGCGTGAAATGGGGGTTCTTGCCAAAGGATCATCCCGGTCCGATTTATATGTGCGTCAATGCGGACGAGAGCGAACCGGGTACTTTCAACAATCGAATCTTGATGGAAGAAGATCCCCACCAAGTTCTCGAAGGCGTAATGCTATCCTGCTACGCGACTAAAGCGACCACCGCGTATTTCTACATTCGATATGAATACGGCCACGCCTATCGAGTTCTCCAACGAGCCATCGACGAATGCTATGAAAAAGGTTTGTTGGGCCAGAACATTATGGGCAAAGACTTCAACCTCGATATTTATCTGCATCGAGGTGCGGCCGCCTACATTTGCGGCGAAGAGACCGGACTCATCGAAAGCCTCGAAGGAAAGCGAGCGTGGCCACGCATCAAGCCACCCTTCCCAGCCGTCGAAGGAGCTTTTCGCAAACCAACGGTCGTCAATAATGTTGAGACACTCGCTTGCGTCACACATATCATCGACCGTGGAGTCGAGTGGTTCAAGTCGATAGGGGTTCCGCCCGATCCGAACAACCCACGCGACGCCGGGAGTTATGGTCCCAAACTCTATTGCGTCAGTGGTCATGTGAACAACCCGTGCTGCGTCGAGTTGCCTCTCGGGGTAACTGCCCGCGACCTCATCGACAACTATGCCGGTGGAGTTTGGAAGGGGCGCAAGGCCAAGGCGTGTATCCCCGGTGGTTTGAGTATGGGGTTCATGACCGAGGAGGAATTTGACACTCCGCTGGACTTTGCCGGGCCGGGTAAGGTGGGATGTCTCGGACTCGGGACCGCTGCCCTCATCGTGTTCGACGAAGAAACAAGCATGGTGGACGTCTTATATAATACTGCCCAGTTCTTCGCCCACGAATCTTGCGGACAATGTACGCCGTGTCGCGAAGGAACGGGGTGGGTTCTCAAGATGCTCGACCGCATTCGGAAAGGACAAGGCCGAGTCGAAGACCTCAACATTCTCGAAGAAATCTCGAACGTTATTGGGATCACCCACGGAACTACGATTTGTGGTCTTGCCGACGGAGCCGTTTGGCCGATCAAGAACGCCATCCAAAAATTCCGCGGTGAGTTCGAGGATTTTATCC
>CAYYUU010001057.1:0-3035 GCA_964474955.1 uncultured Alcaligenaceae bacterium
CCGTCGTCTACTGTGTTCAAAAATATTGCAAGACGGGGCAGGCCCAAACAGCCGAAAACACATCGACTCTGCGGAAACACATCGACCCTCACTTCTTTGGTCCGAATCTCGTCGAGGAACCACAGCGAACATTTCCCCTCGCCAAAGAAGTCGCTCCCGCACCGTTGAAACAAAGTCAGGTATCTTCTTCCGGCAATTCCACTCCCAAAGATCAGAAACAGGCTGGGGCCGGGAGCCTTGGCCAAAATCCAAAGTCAGCGCGGGGAGCATCTTTTTTTGGGATTTCGACACCGGCTAAACGAATCGTGTACGTTCTCGACCGATCCATGAGTATGGGGCGTCGAGACGCGCTCGACGTTGCGGCAAATGAACTCTTGGCGAGTTTGGAGACGCTTCCGCAGCAAGTTCGTTTCCAAATTATTGTTTACAACAGTCGCCCCGAAATCCTCTTTCCCGAAAGGCGTGAATGGTTGACTGCGGACATCCTCAACAAACAACTCGTGGCCCAAGCCTTGCGTTCTCTCAAAGCTGTTGGCCACACGGCACATTCGCTTGCCCTCGCGAAAGCGCTCGCGCTCGCTCCCGAGGCCATTTACTTCCTCACGGATGCAGACGACATTGATCCGATGGAATTACGTCGCCTGTCCCGCCAAAACAACAATGGCATTTCTGTACACATGATCGTGTTCAACGTCGGCGGTGTTCCGACTAACTCCGATCTTGAAGGCTTCGCGAATTCGAACGCAGGTCAGTTTCGCGCCATTGATTTCCAGAAGTGGAAGCGTTGATCTTTCGAAGCTTTTTTGATCATTTCGGAGCCTTGCTGTTTGGCGGGTTGAGCTTTGCCGACTCGTACCACCACTCTCAATGCGTCCAGAGCTTACTTTTTTGCACGGAAAACCATCTTATTCGCATACACTTCTTGTCTTCCCATCTCTCCGCACTTCCGTAACTTCCGGGCCGTAGCAGCTGTCTTGCTGACGCAGCAATGGCCTCTGTCGCTCCCTAACATGTTTGGCTTCAGGCAATTAATACTTCGACGAGGGGCGATTTATGAACTAGAGTTTCTGTAGGTATCTTCCTGTCCTTTGAGGATCGTGGATTGGTTTTATGGTCCCTCGCATCTTTCTTGGCAGATATGAAACAATCCGCCTTCTCGGCGAAGGAGGAATGGGGCGAGTATACTTGGCCCGGCAGCTTGACCTTGGGCGTCAAGTTGTCGTGAAGGTCATGCACGACCATATTGCGGCTGACGAGAAGTTTCGAGAGCGTTTCCAGCGCGAGACTTTGGTGATGGCCCGCTTCCAACATCCGTACGTGGTGACGCTCTACGATGCCTCTCTCAACGACCCCGAAGGTCCGTGCATCGTGATGGAATATATCCGGGGAATCACTCTGGATACGCTCCTTCATCGAAATGGTCGACTCAGTCCACATCGTATTGCCCGAATGCTTGGTCAACTTTGCGAAGCGCTGCAAGCGGCCCACCAAGCCGGGATCGTTCACCGAGATCTCAAGCCCGCGAACTTGATGGTGGTCGATCCGGACACGCCCTATGAGAAACTGAAAGTCATGGACTTTGGGCTGGCCAAAGAACTCGACACGCGCACGAAAGTCGCGGCGGGACTCAGTGACACGGGCCAAGAGTTTGCCGTCGGTACGCCCGGCTACATTTCGCCCGAACAAGTCCGAGGAGACGGCCAAGATCATCGGAGCGATATCTATAGCGTCGGCGTCATTTTGTATGAATTCATGACGGGGCGGCTGCCATTCGTGGGAAGTGAAACGATGGACGTGCTGTTGTCCCACGCGACGGAGTCCCCACCGACTTTTGCCGACGTCGGTCTCGATGGCGTCATCTCTCCACCCATCGAAAGGGTCGTCCGTAAGTGCCTGGAAAAAAATCCAGACGACCGACCCCAGACGGCACTGGATCTCGCGGAGATGTACGAGATTGCGTTATTCCAGGATGAACTCCACGAGCAAGACATGATCCCGGCCCACGTGGTGCAGGATCCGACGCAACTGACTCCCGCACCGTACCAGCAACAATTTTCCCAGGTCCATCGTCCTCCGCCTCCCTCGACTCCGGTTCCCTGTCAACCACGAGTGCCGGAAGAAGACGACCCGAACGCCGTCGTCAAATTCGCCGAAGCTTGGATGCCCGAAGCCATCGCGGCTTACAAACTCCGTGGATTTGTTGATGACGTCGGCGGTCACGTCATCGAAAACGTGCCCGGAAAAATCCGAGTCCGTTTGGGTGGAAAAGGGAGCGTCTATCAAGATGATGAAGGCCCCTTTTCGTGGTTCGGCCTCCGCAAGAAGAAGACCGGGCAGATCGACATGGAATTGCGGCTGGAACGCAAAGATCCCAACCAACAAAGCAACCTGTCGATCACAGTGATTATGAGATCGACCGATCCGAAGGCCACCGCTACGCCTGCTTGGCGGGAGCGGTGTAATCGCATTTTTTGCGACCTGCGAGCACACCTGATGGCGAGCGGGGTCGGCCTCGGCGGATAGGGAATAGGGAACAGAAAGCCAAGAGTCGCACGCGAAGAAGCGAAGAAGCAAAGAAAAGACAACCACAAATAACACGAATGGGCACGGATACAGATTTCTCCAGGCCCAAGCCGTTGACCTGGGTTCCAGAGGGTGGCGTTCAACCAAACCGGACATTCTCTTTCTATCCCCTATTCCCTATTCTACACATGTCCTTTATCGGCTAGCCATCGTTCGGCATCGAGTGCGGCCATACACCCTGTCCCAGCCGCCGTGACCGCCTGTCGGTAGTAATCATCGGAGACGTCACCCGCCGCGAAAATCCCATCCACGCTCGTGAACGTCCGGTGCGGTTGAGTCCACTTGAGATAACCCTTCTCGTTCATCTCCAGCTTGCCCTTGAGGAAATGGGTGTTGGGTGTGTGGCCGATGGCGAGGAACACTCCGTTCGTTTCGAGTTCTTCCTTCGTGTCATCGACGGTACTCTTCAAGCGAACTCCGGTGACCCAATCGTCGCCGAGTACGTCTTCGAC
>CAYYUU010001058.1:0-3035 GCA_964474955.1 uncultured Alcaligenaceae bacterium
ACTTGGCAGTGGGGACATGGGGTTTGCTTGAGGCGTTGACAAATGGCGTCCCAGTCTTGCGGACTGCTGTAAACCCACTGGTGCTTAGCCATGACCGGACGAAGCCCCTAAAAACAATCCGGGACAAAGACGCGGGATACAGCCACCGTAGAACAAACGGGAACCCCGAGTCCACAGGATTGTCGGGAAAAAAGGGGCGGGGTACAGGCGGGGTACGAGTAAGGCGAAGAAACACATCAAGAAAGCCCGACATTGCGTAAGACGCTCTATTTTCATGACCTCCAGTTTCCGTGGTGTAAATCGGCATATGACGAACACCCAGCGTATCAGAGGGGCGAACCTGAGGTAACTCGGCATGAGGAAATTTCTTCATCCCAAGAGCGTGAGTAGTTATGGCATTCCGCCGTGAATGTTGAAATACTCAGGACTTGGTCTCCCTGTTGTCTTACAGCGCAATCGAAACCAATGTACAACACACCAGGAGCTGAGTATGTCTCACACCGCTAAAATGCTTCTCGTTCTTTCTCTTGTTTTGTTGTCTGGTTCACAAGGGTTTGGGAGAGCTGCCACGTTCCATGTTCCCAAACAATTCAAGACCATACAGAAGGCGATTAACGCCGCAAAGCCTGGCGATGTGGTGCTCGTGGCCTCAGGAACTTACAAGGAACGAATCCGGATGAAGCCGGAAGTGACTGTCCGAAGCCAAGGAGATGATACCAAAGGGAAAACTGGACTGCTCCGAGCACAGAAAACCATCTTGGAGGGTAATGGAGCTGAGGGAAAGAAGGCTGGTGTGGAAATGGCGGAAGGGGCCACTTTGGACGGGTTCACAATTACCAAAGTTGGGCTCTACAACGACACGGTTTGGAAAGAGCACCACGCAACTCAGGGAGAAAAGCTCAAGGATGAACAAGGCGTGGTTGGGCATGGAGTTGCGGCGGTCGAAATTCAAGGTGTCAGTTGTGTTGTGAAACATTGCATTGTGCACCACAACGGGCACGTCGGCATCGCGGTCAGCGGTCGAAAAGGCGCAACGACCGCGCCCGTTCTATCTGGGAATGTCGTGTTCCGCAACATGGGTGGTGGAATTGGATGCGAGGATGGAGCGGAAGCAATCATCCAACGAAACCAGTGTTTTCAAAATCTACGCGCGGGAATTGGTGTCCGGAATTCGACTCCCATCATTCTCAACAACACATGTTATGAAAACATTCGCGCTGGAATTGGGAATCGGGGTTGATCGAAAGCCATTATTCGATGAAACATTTGTTACAAAAATCTGAGAGCCGGGATTGGATCACGTATGCATGGTACCAGTCCGAATATTGAGGGAAACCGTTGTTACAAAAACGATATGGCTGGTATTGGTTCTCGCGATGGAGCAGGTCCCATTATCCGCAACAATCAGTGTTCCGAGAATAACATGGCGGGGATTGGGAGCGATGGGGCGAAAAATGTGTTGATCACGCAGAATGAGTGTCGGAACAACCAAATGGCGGGAATCGGCGTGAAGAACAAAGCCTCGGTGATGATCCTCAATAACAAATGTATCAACAATAAACTGGTCGCGATTGGAGTGATCCGTCAATCGAAAGCTCATATCGAAAACAATGACCTGAGCAGGAATGGTGGTGTTCCTCCGCTTGTTGCTGTTAAAGATGGTTCGTCGGCAACACTCCGGAAAAACAAATTCGAGGGTGGGGGCGTTGCTGGGGTGTTAGTTCAAGGAGATGTGTTGCTCGAAAATAATTCCTTTGGGAGCACTGCGAAAAAACAGGGGACCGCCATTTGGGTCTGGGCACAGTCCAGGGTTGCAGTCTTGAATAACAATTTCTTCGGATATCGTAATGCCATCCGAGCAACCAAAGCCAAAGCGATCGTGATGAACAATACGATTCAAAAGTTCGAAAAAACGGCCATTGTGATTCAGCAACCGACCTCGCCAAGTTATGTCATCAATAACGTGGCCTATGGAGTAGGGACCAATCAACGCGTTGTTGAGAGCAATGGCGAAGATAACGTTGTGAAAGGCAACATTCTGAAAGGTAACCCGAAGAAAAAGTGAGACGAGTTTGAGAATCATTGAAAACAGTTTCTTGGGACGGGAGCGAACGGATAGATAAATGCTGTATTTTTGGTGGCTCGTGTCCGAGGGGACGTGCCACCAAAAATACAGCATTTCTTGATCCGCCTCGTCCGCAGAAAATGTCAGAAATAGCTCTTCTCTTTCCACTCCTTATCGGGCCCTGACCCTGCCGCAGCGATTTGTTTCACGTCGTTATAACACTCACTCAGGAGCACGGGCGGGATGCGTTCCAGCGACAACTTATCATTATATGCGTATGTCGATTGTTGTTCTTCGCTATACTTTTCAAACGATAAACCATGTAACGCAGCGGAGATATCTTCCTCTGGGAGATAGCTCCCTGAGAACGCCAACACGGCCTGAATTCCGAGCGAAGGAAATGGCTTTTTATATTCGTAGAAACTTCCACCATCACCAGCCCCAGCACGGATATAACCAAGCTTGTTGGCCTTCCCTCGAAGTTGGAACGTCGTGATCATGTAGCCTTCGAAGTCATTGATCACCGTTTCTTGTTTCTTGTCTTCAGGCAACACAAAGACATCCTCCCCGAACTGCTCGAATATCGGCGTGACGTCGAAGTCTTGTAGATGGGTGCGCCAGGTCGTTGCCATCTCCTTGGGCACAGTACACGTATGGGCCAATCGAATCATGGCGTCCCCGTCGAAAGTGACCTCTTCGTCCTTCTCGTTCGTGAGTGAACCATCTTCCAGAGGCCGAAAACATCCGAGCAGCTTCTCGCTCGGGGGATCGCCCTTTTTCTTCGGTTTCTGGATTTCCGAAGCAGTCCAGACTAAACGAACGCAAATCTTTCCCACGATTGGGTGCTGGGCAAGGAATCTCTGCCAGTCTCCAAACTTCCAAGAACGTTGCGTGCAAAGCGCCTCGTAAAACCGTTCGGTCTGCCGCCTGACGACTTCCTTGACGGTCTTCTTGGCGTCAGAGTACTGCT
>CAYYUU010001059.1:0-3034 GCA_964474955.1 uncultured Alcaligenaceae bacterium
AACACAACCGTCAACCGACGTTCACTATTATGTTCACTAGAGTTGAGACAGTCCCCGTTCACACGTTCACGGCGAAGTTGTAAATTGTTGTTTCGACAGCACTTACGTGCCGTTAACGTTGTCGTGAACGTCAGAATCCGACGTTCACTACCGCTCGACGTTCACTCCCAGTCCTCGTCATTTCCACTGGTTGGGGGAGAATCGCCGCCGGAACCAGACATCGTCTCGGTGTCCTGTCCCAACATGGGTGAATTGGCGCGAGGAGGGTTTTGCAGATGTTCGAGCCCGTCGTCGAGTCGAGTCCCAGAATGCCCGGTTGGTCCAGAGGGAATGTCAGAAGCCTCATCGGTTGGATCCCAAACGACACGGAAATAGTACGCTTTAGCTCGGCCGCTGCATTCCCTCCGACAAAGGGTTGCGCTGCCCGTTCGGTCGCCGACGTGCACCTGAGTTTCTCTTCCGAAATGTTTCCCGAGAAACTGTCCGATTTTTGTCGCTTTACTCCGCCTGCTTCCGTCCAACTCGTCAACTTTTACGTTCGCGTTGCGGAAAATTGATTCCCAGTCACGAGGCAGTGCACCGATCGGCTCATTAGGCTGTTCACCAGGAGTTTCCGTGTGAGAGACAATCTGGACGAATTCGCCTCCGGTGCTAATGGCGGTTTCCGCGAGTGCGGAGAGTTCGTCGAGTTCACTGTTGAACATCTCAGCGGCCACACTGGAATTGGAGAGGATTTCTGGGAAGCCACATCTTTCCAAAATGCCGCCGATGACCTTGGCCCAGCGCTCACAGCGGTGCCCCCGAGAACCATTGGGGCTTCCCTGCTGGCACCAGTGGACGACCATCCCTGCCAATTCTCCGAGGATCGCGAGTCGATTTTCACGAGCATATTCGACTGGGTTGCTCCCATGGAACTCCCGGTTCCCCGGTTCCCCATCAAAGTAGAGTTGAACGGCCAACCCGCGAGAGACCATGTCGGGGCTAACGCGGACATCGTTCATGGTGATCGCCCAGAGGACGTCGTTGGGGCGGCTATAGTTTTTTGATTGCCCCAGAATCCGAAGTGAAATTTCCGGGGCCATTGAGTTCGATTCCAAAGCCGGACTCGATATGCATGACCCGTTTATTACCTTTGCGTTGTCGATCAACACGATGCTTTGTCGCTCCTCAAGGAGGAGAGCGCAAATCCGTTTTTGGAGTTCTTCGCCATTTGGGGAAAAATGAATCAATCGCGGATCCACGCCATCGAGGACCATCGGGATGGTCCGCATGAGCAAGGTCTTCCCAACGCCGGGCTGGTTTCCGTCGAGCAGCGCCACGGGTTTGCCGGCAATGGTAAAATGGTTGATTAGCAGCCCCGTAAGCAACAACGCCAACGTATTTACCAGACTGGCGTCATCTCGGAAGCAGAATTCTCCCAGCATCGTGCGGAGATGGAATGGCAATCTGTCCAGTGCCGGTAGGTCGGTGTTTCTTGGCGAAAAGTCCAACGGCTCGATCTCGGGACCGTGAACGAGCAGTTCGTCTTCGGGATGCCATCCCGGACCGCATACCTCGAACTCCTCATTGAAAATACTGCGGCGGGCGTAATGGCGGATTCGTGGCAATCGCGATTGGGTCGTTGAGTTCACCAACAACGCGTTTACGAATCCCGAGCGCGGCAGAAAGCGGCATTCGCCTGCTTGACAAACAAACACGTTGGCCAAGAACGAGGCCGCTCCTTGTTCGATCGTGGCTCCTCGGCGCAACGGTACCAATGTCGGCCCGCGACCTTCGAGGCCGTCCGCTTCCATCACGATCGAATTTCCGTAGCGGAACACGCGGCGGCTATCGACGAGCAACTCCGTCGCATTCTGGATCACGTTTTCCGGCAGTTGATCGAAAACCGTGTTCGTGGTCAGCCCCTCCAGGACAGGGAGTTCGCGGACTCCGGGCAGAGGCAGGAAGTCGAACTGCCTTATCAGGTCGTCCAGTTGGGCGGCAAAACGACCACCAAGCGTCACATCATACTTAGCCATTGGATCCCTCCTTGTGTTGCTCAGTTCGTTTGGCGAAAAAGTAGTCGTAAATGTCCTTGAGTTCTACTTTCCCACAGTTGTAGCACTTTCCGACACGATCGCACGCCGCAAGGGTTCGCTCGGTGTTTTTGCATTTTGGACATGGATGACCCTGCCCGGATCCGAAAAGTATGTGGTAGACGGTTCGAAAAGGCTTCGTCTTCAGGCACTTAAAAAGCTCCAGGACTTCAGCTTCCGAGACAGTTTGGCCTGGACATAACACCCGAACCTGCGCACCGTTTTTGGAATTGCTCGATCCAACGGGGCGCGTGAGGGCGGTTATCCCGGGAGCATTCGGGTCGGTGGGCAAGATGTGTTGGACGATTTTAATGATTGCCGCCCAGCGAGATCGCTCGGCATTTGACGCGAATTCTACCTTTGGCGAAAGCCACAAAATGACGTGTAATCCGCGCCCACTACATCGCACCTCGGCATTGGCCAGGACAGGATTTGACGACAACCAGAAGCGGACTAAGTCCGAGTAGAGCCTGTCGGGGCAGAGGATGCTCCCATCGGGGAGGAGGTCGTCGCGGAGCAGGTGGGGATCAATGTCGAACAGAATCGCCCGCACGGAGGTGACCATCTGTTCGGGGATCGACACCATGTGAATGGCACCGATTTCACCGGCATTCACGAGCTGTTCCCGAGCGTCGACGCAGAATTGGCCGTGATCGATGGGAGGCTGTGGGGACTCGAGTGGTTGAGCCAGGGGTTCTTCGCCTCGTCGTGGACCCGGATCCCATTGTTGGAACGTTCCGGAGGCGGTCGTTTCGTCGTGGGGCGGATCGCTTGCCTCGTTCGGGTCTGCCCTGTTGACCGAAAGTGGACATTGAGAGTTCGGTTCCGGGGCAGGCACTGACGACCGTCCGGGAGCCAAGTTGGTCTCTTGACCCTGGACCAATCCCTGGCCCTCTGGCCCTCGTGGATTCTCGTTCTCGGAGCTGATGTCCGAAGGGGAAAAATCACTGCGCGTATTG
>CAYYUU010001060.1:0-3020 GCA_964474955.1 uncultured Alcaligenaceae bacterium
GTGGCGAAGGGAAACGCAACTGACCTCAAAAATCGGAAGAAGTTTCAAGAATTCAGCGCTTTCTTCGTCCAGGGCGACCCCACGATTGACGGAAACACAGCGACAGCCCCCGTTCGAATCATGAAACTGAAAATCGTTCAGGTCGAGTACAAAGGGAAAAAGTACCCCGACTCAAGAGAGGTCGAAGTAGCGGTCTTCGACTGGAGCTTTGTCAAAGAAGACGGGAAATGGAAGATACAGAAAGCCAAACTTCCCTGATGCCCAAGCCCCCAAATGCCGCTCCTGCGGCAGCCAAAGACGCAGGGAGCCCACCTCAAACGACTGCCAAGGAAGGGTGGATCGTTTCACCCGAAGTCGATTTGTTGTTCCTGGCTAATATACCCTGGGTGTCGGCTCTGCTCCCAGGTTTCGTCGGGTCCGACGGCACGGTCCACTTCACGTTTTGGCAAATCTACTTCATCACCACCCCGCATCGTTGGTTGACTCTCGGGCTCGTCGCGCTGGATCCGGACCGACGAGGGCGTCTCACACCGCTGTTGGTGGTGATTGGAATATTCGTGTTCGCTCTCGTGTGGGGAGTTCGTTGGTTTCTCGGGGCGTTCACGTGTCTGCTGTTCATTGACTTCGTCTGGAACGCCTGGCACTTTGCCTCGCAACACTATGGCGTGCTACGGATCTACGATCGGAAAGTCGGTGGGGGACACCGATGGCTTGAGCGAATCGTCCTTCGTGCCTTCTTGTTCTATGGAGCCCTGCGGACTGCAAGTTGGGCGCTCGAATGGACCGAAGGAAGGCCCCATCTGCTGAACATCCAATTCTCCCTCGACTTGATCATGTTACTCATACCCCTGTTGTTTGTGGTGCTGGCTTTGGTGAACCGACCGATCCAACGGCTCCCTCGTTTTATCTACTTGGTCAGCCTCTGTGGTCTTTACACCGCTTTGCTTCTGGCTCTGATGGCGCAGCGAACCTACTTGGTCGCCGGGCTCGCGGTGGCCGCGTCTGCTTTTCACGCCATCGAGTACCTGACTCTCGTCACACATTATGCGTGGCGACGACAATCGGTCGGGTCGGGAGGACTTTTTCGTCGCTTGGCAACTCGCTGGCTTGCGGTGCTGGGAGTGTTTGCTCTCGGACTCGGTTTGTTTGCGTATGTAGCCGAACAAGTGATCCTCGAGTGGTGGTTGGGGCTAAATCTCTGTATTGCGTTTTTGCACTACGCTTACGACGGGCTCATTTGGAAACTCCGTGATCCGAGCACCGCCCGTGCGCTCGCCTCCTAATCCCTTTTCGATCCAGCCGAGGACCAGCACAATGATGAAACGCTATGGACCGGTGATCCTCGGAATTCTCGTTGGCGGCTGTATCTCGGGACTGGTCTTGTACTTGCCACAGAACTCCCAAGCCAACGACGAACCTATCCTTTCCTTGTTTGGTTGGCCTCGTCTGCTCTTGGCACACGTATTATCTACTTTGCCCCTGAGCCTTCTCACGAGTCTCAGCTTGCGAAACGAATATTTCCCCCAACGGTCGTGGAGAAATATTGTCCTCATGGTGATCGGCGGAATTTCCCTTGCGGTGATTTTCCGATGGATAGGTCCTTCTCTTGGGATCTTTCTCGATCCGGAAAGCCGAAGTTACTTTGTCCGTCTTCTCCTCCGCGTTGCTTGCTGCCTGAGTTTGCAAGTGCCATGGTGTCTGCTTGGCCTTCTCTGCGTCCCTCGCTCTGGGGACATGACGCCGAACGATTTTCCGGTGTGGAGTCGTTGGGCGCTTGTGGTCGCCATCGGAGTGGTCCTCCCTGGGGTGTATGCGTCTTCTGTGATCCAGTCAGAAACCAACCGTCTCAACACACTTCCGATGTGGCTTGCCGAGAGAGCCATCGAGCGAGTCCAAGAACTCGGGAGTGATCCGCTGGTCCAGGGCACAAGAGTAAGTGCCATCCGCAAGCAACTTAACGGACAGTTGCGACGGTGTGAGAAGGTCGTGTCCGCGCCATTGCCACCCAACGGGAGCGTTGAGGAGCAACTCAAGCGATCCAACTGCCTCATTGGGTTGGGTCGGTACGCAGAAGCCGAATCTCTTCTCCAGCAATTTGCTTCAGACAATCCGAAAGCAAACCTGTTGCTCGGTTCCCTTCACCAGGCCCAAAAAAAGTGGACTGCAAGTTCAGAGGCATATCGGCACGCGCTCACCCTCCTCGGTTCCGAGTCCGATCACAAAGAAGAACAGATCATCGCTTACAACGCCCTGGCCTTTAATTTGCGGGAGCAGCAAAAGCACGCCGAAGCCGCAAAGGTTTATCAGGAAGCAATGTCGCAACTCCCGACCCAACAGGCCTTCTTCCATTTTCAACTTGGGCGACATTACGAATCGACTGGTCGTCTCCCCCTCGCGGGCGAGCAATTCGAACAGGCAGCAGCACTCGAGCCGGAGCAATTTGGCAAGCAATCGCAGGCCTGGCTCACAGCCATCGCGCAAAAAAGCCCCGGATGTTTTCTCGGGACATCGGGGAGACAGTGATCCACGGACAGCAGTTTTTAAGGCTGTCAGCTGGCCTCTAGCTGAACTTCTCGACAGTTCAAGTATGTTCTCCGTTCCCATCATCAGATTTGTTCGAAATGAAGTATCTTGCGCAGTTCAACTGAGAGCGAAATATCTCACATTTTTCCTCCCCTGTTTTGGACAATTTCTCACTTACTCTAGACAACTTGACTGTTTCTGTTATTATTCATCAAATCTTCTCAAACTCCTTCTCCTCGCTCTGTGGGTTTTCGGAGAAGCGAAAATCGCCCTTCAGGACAGAGGTCCCACCCTCTCCCCAATCCAGGATGCATTGCGCCGCCCGCAATAGTGTGACTATCGCCTCATCAAAACGAAGACGGATCTGAGTGATCCGCTTCCAGGCCAATGAAGCCTTCGAGTACTTGGCTTTGGGGTCTGCCCCTCTGCGCGTTGCCCAGTCGTGTCGCCTATAGCAATCGAGTGCACAAGAGTTCCTGCTCGTAATCATCGGGCAA
>CAYYUU010001061.1:0-3019 GCA_964474955.1 uncultured Alcaligenaceae bacterium
GATCCGCACCTCCACCTCGAGGCCGGAATCGGGCAGAGTCAAGTTTTTCAACGTCACTTCCAGCGATTCGCCATCTTCTCGGAAGAGCTTCGACCTACCAGTCAGCTTGACGACGGAAGATTCGCTTTGATCGTTGTCGTCATTGTCGCGGCGTTTTTTCTTCTTGGAAGGAGTGACTTCGTTAGTGGGGTTAGTAAGGTGCCACCCAGGTGCCAAAGCTCCCACACCCGGATCGGTTGTCACTATGGCCCCATCTTTGCTGACCGTTCCGGTGCCTACGGGGTCCCAACGCCCCGCATCGTGGTTGAAAGAATAGAACGTGGTCTTTTGTCCTGGAGCCAGGCCGTCCACGTTGGGGAACGTGATGGGTGCCGGAATGTCAAAATTGGTGGCTCCTCCGGCCTGTATCGAGATGACCAAGTTAGTCGCAAGTGTGCCTGGAAGTGGCGCGGGGAGTCGGTCCGCAGGGACAGGCAAGATCGTCGCTTGGGTGGCTGGCGTACCATCGTCGAAGAATGCAGAGTTTGGCTCGAAGGTGACCTGGGCCATGTCCCACACGTTGGGATCGATGTCAGGAAACATGCTCCGTAAGTTGGCTTTCCCTGCCTCGCCGAAACCGATTGGGGTGACCTCCGTCGGGGACAACGGCTGGACGTCATTGATCGCCATATGCGGCAAGAAAACGTCGAAGGGTTCACCATAGTGACTCAGCGGGACGGTCTCACCAGGGACGCTGTGGAATGGTTTGCCCACGTTGGGGTAGACGAAACCTTCGGGAGCGTTGGCCGCAGTGGATCCGTCGATGTGGACAAAGAAGTCCGGAGCGGGCATGTCTACCAGTTCGAACAGTCCAGTCTCGTCCGTGACAGCGTTCGCCTCGGGAAACGCATCGACACGAATAGTGGCTCCCACGATTGGCTCCCCGGTGAACGAGTCGCGAACGTAGCCATAGACGTTCGTTCCAGGGATCCGGGTCAAGGGGAGGGTGCTGAAGTCGGCTGTGCCAACACCTCCCGGAGCACCATCGCCGTCTGCGTCGACAGGCATACCCTGTCGGTCCAGGATCTTATCCCCATCGACGACAACGCGAATGGCCGTGGATGCAGGCAGAGGTTGGTCATAAAAGAAAGTCGCGAACTTTTCGGTGCTCGAAACGACCGTTCGACCCGCAACCCTTTCTCCCTGCGAGATCAAGTAAAAAGAATCCTCGGTGATCGTTGTGGGATCAACGCGTCCGCCAAACCGAACGATCGTCTCGCGGGTCACGCTGACCATCTCCTCGCCGTCTGTCGGAGAAATCTCCTCAACGTCGATAGCATCCGCGATCGTAAAATCGAAGTCTCCCTGTCCTGCCAGCCGATTGCCGTCCGAGTCCCTTAAGTCCTGCGAGATCGTCAACCGGTAACTCTGATTCGGCAAAACCTCCGCCAGATTCAGTCGGGCGGTTCGCTCGTCGATCTGCTCCACCGAGGTAATCTCGACAAGTTGCCCGGCACCCTCTTCGTTGACCGCTTGCAGACTATAGCTTTTGGTAGAAAAAGCCTCGCTGCTCATCTCCTCGGAAAACGTCACGTTGAATCCGTTGAACGTGAGAGAGTACGTCCCGGTGGGAGCTTGTTGGACCGTTGGTGGCCCGTTGCCACCAGTGGAACCGTACGTTACGGCAAACCTCTCGCGATCTGACCGGATCGCATCCGTGGCAGTAACTTCTACGTGATAGGTGCTCCGGTATTCCGGGACAGTAGTGACCGTCAAAACGTCCGCTGTGACGTCAGCCGAAAACTCGACACGCTGGGCTTCATAAAGCCGGTCGATTTCCTCGTAATGAATTGGATCGAGTTGAGCGAGGAAAATACTCTCCGACAGGTCCGTCGTCCGCGTCCAGAAATAGAACTCGCCGTTAGGTTTTACAAAGAACCAGTGGCCGGCTCGGCTTTGGAGCCAACGTTCGCCTTCCCCGTAGGCATTTTCGAACAGACTTCCGGCCAACGATAGACCAAGAGTTTGGTCCAGGACAAACGCATAATCTTGGCGGCTGGCCGCGAAGAGTAGCTCTGGTCGGTAGTAGTAAATCGGATCCAGAGTTTCGACCAAATCACCGGTGGCCGAACGAAAGGCCCCGTTCCAACGAATGAGATCTCCGTTCGGCTTCAGAAAATACCACGCAGTCGCCCCCTGGAGCCAGATTTCTTGTTGTCCGCCGTAGTTGAAGTAGTACGAGCCACCAAACGAAAGTCCGTATTGCTGGTCAACGAAGTATGCTACCGACCCCGCTGCCTCTGCGGAGTACGTTACTGGTCCTGTGTTATCGAGGCTGGCCAAGCCGACGTCCAGGGGGGATTGAGTATCGACGAGTGTTTGGTTCGCAATTGGTTCGATCGACAAGTTCGTGCTAGCAAGTTCGACAGAAAACACCTCGCTCGTCGTGTTAATCCCGTCGCGGACATCGAGGCGAACTCCTAATTTCCCAACGTAGGAGGGATCTAGTTGGATGATGATTGTGTCTGCCGTTGAGGTACCCGCAAACGTGTAGGGCCGAGCGTTATGGAGTCGGTCTGGCTGTTGATGGAAGATGGAATCGAGCTGGGCTAACAGCGTGCCAGTTGTTTCCTTGGGGGTTCCGTCCCAGAGATAGAATTCTCCGTTGGGCAAAATGAATGTCCAACGACCATCCTGAGTCGCAATCCAACGCTCCCCTTGCCCGTAACTGTTCTCCCAATAGTTCCCGGTGAAGCGAAGCCCAAAAGTTTGGTCGAGAAGAAACGGAGTATCGTACCGTATGGCTTGATAGAGGAGTTCTGGCTTGTAGTAAAAGAGTGGGGGGAGTATGGATAACAATTCTCCGGTGGCCTCTCCAGCCGTCTCGTCCCAACAGTACAATTCCCCGTTCGGCTTCAAGAAGTACCACCGGCTGTCCTTCCCACGCAACCACCGTTCTTGTTGCCCACCATAATTTTGATAATACGACGTGTAAAATTCGAGTTGGTGAAGCTGATCCAGCAAATACGCTTCGGAACCA
>CAYYUU010001062.1:0-3015 GCA_964474955.1 uncultured Alcaligenaceae bacterium
CAGCCGACGAAACCGCCACGACGATCGAAGAACAGACCGAAGAGGCCCAAGACGCTGCCGAAGAAAGCAAAGGCGGTGAGAGCGGCGAGGCCAAGCCCGCGAAACCACCACCCGAAGAAAAAGAGAGTATTTGGTGGACCGTTCTTCGCTGGACGCTGCACATCTTGCTCGTGATTTTGGTGCTGGTGGGTCTGTATTTCTTGAACTGGTGGCTGGGGCTGGCGAAGATTTTACGCTCGGATTTTCCGTACTTGCATGATTTTTGGTTGCCCATCTTATTCCTGATTCTCTACGTGTTATTCTGGCTCGGTCTCTGGCTCTGGCAGATCAGCGGGCCGGAGCAAGTCGGACTCGATTTTCCGGACATCACCAACGCGTGGGACACGGCGGTTGGGATGCTCTATCGTTCCGGAATTGACATTCGGCAAGCTCCCGTGTTCCTGGTGATCGGCCAAGCCCAAGGTTCCGAAGCCCAGTTTTTTGGAACTCCGGCTCTGCGTCTGACAATCTCGGCTCCGCGAAGTGGCACGCCACCCGTGCGGATCTTTGCCAACCAAGATCGCGTTTTCGTGACGTGTCCGGGGGCGTCGGTCCTGGCTCACTTCTCTCGTTTCCTGACCCAACAAGCGATCAAAGAACGGAAGGCGGAACGGGCAGCTCGGCGAGCCCGGGAGCGCCAGGCCGCTGGCGTGATGGACAGCGGGGAAGGCGGAGTCGCGTTGGAAGGCGGGAGTGATTTGGCGAACGGAGGGCAACATCTCGTCGCGCCCGAAGAGGTTTATACGGAAATTCCTGCGGAGGAAACCGAACCGCCGTTGGAAGGTGGAGAACCCCAAGCACCGGCAACCATGAAACAAGACGCCGGTGATGAGACCGGACGAGCGATTTGGGAGGAAGAGCAGAGACGAGTGTTTGGGCTTGCATCGTCGGACGATCCGTTGGATCGTGGCGAAAATAGAAGGGCTCGCGATTCGTTCCTGAAAGACGTTCCCCAAGTCCGCTGGCTCACGACGCGACTGCACAACCTTTGCCGCCTGATCCACAACACTCGGAGACCGTATACCCCGATCAATGGCATCTTGGTTCTCGTTCCTTATTTATCGACGCTCGACGACGAGGACGCGAGTCAAGCAGCGACGGCTTGCCGGTACGACATGACCAGCGTTTTTCGAGCTTTTCGAGTTCAGTGTCCTGTGTTCGCTCTCGTGTGCAACATGGAGCAATCCGAGGGCTTTCGACAATTCGTCGCGAGGCTTCCGACTCCGGAGAAAATCACCCGCCTGGGCCAGAAGTTCCCGCTCTGTCCCGATCTCGACGAACGGGAAATTGCCGAAATGGTCGAGAAGGGTATGGGCTGGTTGAGCGATGCGTTGATGCCCTCGCTTGTGTACAACTTGTTCCGTTTGGAAGGCCCCGTCCCCGGTCGGGCCACACCGTTGAACATCCACGAAGCCACCGAGGGGAACGTGCGGTTGTACGAGTTCCTCGGGCAAGTCCGTGACCAGCGGGAGCGCCTCGCGAAGATGCTCACGCGGGGTTTGCTGCTCGACACGGCTGGGTTTTATCACTTTGGGGGTGTCTATTTGGCCGGAACGGGAAGCCGGATGCGAGCCTTTTTGAGCGGCGTCTTCACCCGACTTCTGGAGAATCAAAACTACGTCTCGTGGGCTCCGGAGGCGATTCGCGGAGACCGACGTTATCGATTTTGGAGTTGGGTGCTGTTCTTGTTCAACATGGCTTTGTTGTTGGGCGGGCCGGTGTTGGCGTATTTCTTCTGGCCGTGGTGATGCTGAAAGTAGAGGGTGGTGAGAGTGGCCATGCTCGCGTTTGTCGCACCCTACAAAGAACGGACGCCTACTTCTTTCGCATTCCCAACGCTGCAAGCGAGGAACACCGAGTGAAGAGGAAAAAATTGCTTCACGCCAAATTATTTCTAAAGTTTCGACGCCCCCAGGCCAGAATCCCACTTGTTTGTTTTTTCGAATTTGTTATCAAGTTCCGCAGCATAGTTGCCGAGAGGGCAACACCCCACACGCCTCATCTCCTTTCGGAAAAAAATCCGTGAGTTGCTGCGCAATTGGTATTGACAGCAATTCGTCGTTTGGTATCTAGCTCTTCCCAAAATCTAAGCAATCACAGCAATCGGTACATTCTCAAAGACGACGGGATGCCCAACACGCCCCGTTCACGGTTGGAGTCTTCGGCGTTGCGTGTCGAGGACAGGGGGGCACCAGGGTCGGAGGATGGCACGTCGTGAAATCGGGATCGCGACGAGTCTGTGTGTGCCTGCGTCATGGAGGTCATGGGGATTATGCGTACTCGAACTCTGGCCCAGACTCTTTGGGCTTGCTTCGCAAGCGGTAAGTTTCCAGGAACGCCAAGATTTCCCGGAACCCGAACCTTGTTGACGCTGGCCTTGTTCCTGGGTGTGGTCGGCCAACTACTCTTCGAACCGACCGGGGCACGGGCCCAGGTCGAAGTGCCACCAACGCCGTTTCCCTTGCCGAATTATCCACTCCCACTCGGCGGACCACGGTACGAGGAAGGCGGAATTTTTGTTGGTTTCTCGGCCCTGTTCATGCAACAAACCAACCCGATGGAAAATCAGGTCATCGGGCGACGGGGATTCATTGACTTCGACGGGAGTATTACCGGGGTCCCCGGAGGAGTCGTGGGAAGTGGTCAGGTGGCCATCCAGACGGCGGACGTGGGCGGTCCGGTCAACTGGCAACCGGGTCTCGAACTCGTCCTCGGATGGCGCTTCCGCAATGGCGTTGTCGTGGAAGGCGTCTGGTGGCACTTGACCGACGCCCGGTACTCGGCAACGGCGGGCATCGTGCCGCAAGGCTTCGGTTTCGGTCCTGGACTCTCCGACACGTTCATCACGGCACCGGTCGTGAACTTTCCGATCACGTTCGCCGGCCAACCTCAGAACGTCGGCGTGGGCAACCCCGGTGCGACGTTCGGGATCTACAACGCCGCGTCGGAAATGAACATCGATTTCGTCCAACGCTT
>CAYYUU010001063.1:0-726 GCA_964474955.1 uncultured Alcaligenaceae bacterium
TCCCGATAAACAAGAATGTCGATCGAACAGGGCTCCTTGTCGCGGAGTGGCGATTGGACGCCAGCAAATAGGTAAGCGGGGCGGAGATTCACGTACAAATCGAATTTGCGACGGAGCGGCAACAATAATCCATTGACTGTGACAGTATCGGGCAAGTCGGGACTCCCCAACGCCCCCATGAGAATGGCGTCGTGTTGTGTGAGTTGGTCCCAGCCGTCGTCGGGCATGATCTGTTTGTGTTTTTTGTAATATTCGCTGCTCCACGGGAGGCGGTTCCATTCGATCGACGTGTCGCTGGTTTTCATGGCGGCATCGACGATCTCAATAGCCGAGTCGATGACTTCGGGACCGATGCCGTCTCCGGCGATGACGGCGATTCGAACAGTTGGCATTGCAGGGCCTCTCTGATTTGTCTATAGAGCGATTTGTTTCCGTACCGATTGTTGTATCAAAGTGGCGTGGGTTGCCATTCCGGAATTGGGACGAATTCTCGGTCGGGTGCGAATGTTGATCAGGCAAGGTCGATCTGAGTGGTCAGAGAAGTGCGTTAAGATGGGCAGTCACGAAACTCGAAAGCCGAACAGCTCCGGGGCCACTACCATGCGAACAATCCAAACGAGTTTGTTGAGCCTTGGCTTGCTGACACTGGTCACTTTGACGGGGTGTCCACCGAACAAGCAAGAGCTGTCGAAAGACGATCCACTCGTCGGCGGGAACCCGGTGGTG
>CAYYUU010001063.1:736-3014 GCA_964474955.1 uncultured Alcaligenaceae bacterium
CTCCGACGGCAATGTTGGAACTCGAAACGTAATATCGTTCTCCCACCGGAACCGGTCGACCAAGGAACCACCCCGGCAAGTTTGACGACGAGTGGGAACTTACCCGGAGCCGTGCCGCTACGAATGGACGGACCTGAGCGCACGACGAGTGCAAAACAGACAGGCGGCCCACAATGGAAGTCGGAACAGAAACCGGCTACGAATACGAAGTCGACGAGTAGTTCTCAGAAAACGAATTCGATGAACTCCAACGTCATGCCCAAATTGTCAAAGCCCCGACCGGATCATGGTCAGGGCATCCGAGACGTGAAAGATTCTAACCCGCGGTCGAACTCGCAAGGGCAACGTCCGCAAGTCACCACTCCTCCCAAAAAGGTCCAAAGCGAAGCGCGACCCGCAAAGGAGTCTCGTCACACGACGCAATATAAATCGTCGCAACCGACTGATCCCGCCGAGATCGCCCTCAAGAGCCTCAACGTGAAGTGGGAGGAAGAACGGGTCCAAGAAGGAGTCCGTGTCATCGCTTACATTCCCGACCGACAATTCGCAGATGGAAACCATTTCCAGAAAACTACATTCACGGCGGCGGATCGCGCTTCGGCCTTGCGAGCGGTCGTCCAGAAAGCGCTCGAAGTTCCGAAGCAGAAGTATAAGGTTGGTCAAAGGCAGCAGAGAACTCGGGTGGGCCGGTTTACCACAAGCCTGAAGGGCGAGCGAAGGCCAAACAAAGTTCCTTCGCTCGCGCTTCAGCCTTGTCGAAAAAAACACCCAAGCGAAAACTGCAAAGCCGAAAACTATTCTTGAAAAATCACAACTCGATCGGCCAACGGTCCAGCCTTCAAACTCTCTGCGGCAGCTCCCGAAACCGAAACGCGACGACCTCGCGGATAGACGTTTCCGTAGTCGTCGGCGATTTGCGATAGCGGCCCTTTGTACAAAACACTTCGCTTCTCTTCACCAGTCACGTCCGGTTTGTATCCGATCAGTTGGAGTTCTCGCAGATTCACACCTTCGCTCACGAAGCACGGTTTCGCGTCGAACTTGGCCATCTCGACTCGAACAAAACCTCCTGATTCCAACAGCGCCGGGGGTTCGGATTCCAAAGGAGTATGCTGGACGACCGACGCCGGACCAGGCAGTTGTGGTGGCTTCGTCAGTGGCCGTTCTGCCGTGAGCACGTGGACGAAGACCTTTCCGCCCGGACGCAGGACGCGGAACGCTTCGCGGATCAACAGTTGCTTCGTGGCGTCTTCCAGCGGCAAGTTGAATGTCCCTCGCAAAACGACTTCGTCGACCGAGTTGTCGTTGTGGTCGATTGAGTCGGGAATGGGCGATCCCATTCGGTGTTCCCAAACGACCGGAGTCGGCGTGCCGTTGGTCGGTCCTTCGGGCAGCATGCTTTCGATCGACTGACCGGGACCTCGGTGTTCCAGATCACCCTCGAACGTGTAAATTTCCCAGAGCGTGTTGTCCGGATCGGTGACCCAAAACTTGGTTTGTTTCGCGTAGCAGCATTCCACGCCTTCTTCGCGTTGCGAGCGAATTCCCGCTCGCTCCAAACGCTCTTGCATGTTGACCAGCGATTCCGAATCCGGCATTCGGAAACCAAGGTGGTTGAGTGTCCCGCCGCCAGACTTCGGCGTCGGTTCGAGCGAGAGAACGATGGGCGGTTCTTCGAGTTCGAACTTGGCGTAATCGGCGTGGTGCTTGGCCGGTTCCATCCCAAAGAGAGTGCGATAAAAGGCAACCGAACGATCAAGATTCGTGACGTTTAACGACATATGTAAACGAACAGTCGTGGCCATCGGAAGAGTTTGCATGATGTGTCTCCGGAGTCAGTGAAAGAGGCCGCGGGAAAGTAGTAGGCACACGGAGTGTGCCTACTACTTTTTTTACCCTCAAGCAAAGTAAACGTTATTCTTGTCATACTCCGCATATTTCTTGCGGAGCCATTGATGGAAGTCGGCGTAATGTTGCTCGCGTAAGTCACCACCGTCTGATTGTTTGTTATAGCTCAAATAAAATTGTCGTCGCCATCGATCTGAATTATTCGGACCGGATCGATGTGGAGCGAATCCGTCGAAGATCGCAATGTCTCCAACCTCGAGTTCTAACAACACACCTGTGCTCTCGTCGATGACGTCGAAAGACAACTCGTGGTACTCGCCATCCTCGGGCGAAAGCGAACCGTTCTTGTGGTAGCCGGGGAACACCTCCGTGCAACCGTTGTCGGCAGCGGCTCGGTCGAACGGAATCAAGACCGTCAAGAAACTCCGAG
>CAYYUU010001064.1:0-3013 GCA_964474955.1 uncultured Alcaligenaceae bacterium
AGGCTTCTTCAGGCTACTCAGGGCATTACCCAAGTCGACGTAGGCGGACGCCAAATTCGGCTTAATTTCGATTGCTTTTTGATACTTGGCAATGGCCTCGCGGTATTTTTTTATGTGCAGCAGAGTGTTGCCCCAGTTGTAATATGCACGCTCGTCGTTGGGGTTGAGTTCGATTGCCTTTCGATACTTTTCGCTGGCCTCGTCGTATTTCTTCAGGTCATCCAGGGCGTTACCCCAGTTGATGTAAACGGGGGCGAGTTTGGGATCGATCCAGAGCGCCTTTTGGTATTTGACGATCGCGGCTCGATACTTTCCCAAAGAATGCAGCGCCAGACCCCAGCCGTTGTGCGGTGAAGCGAAGTCGGGGTTGATTTCGATCGCCTTTCGGAACTTGCCAATGGCTTTTCGATACCTTCCCATGGCATTCAGAGTTGACCCCCAATTCGAGTAGGCCACGCTGCTGTTGGGTTTGATGTTCACGGCGGCGCGAAAATATCCGGTGGCCTCTTGCGGCGACGACTTCAACAGCATCGTGCCGATCTCGAACGTGATCGCAAAATTATGTTCGTGGAGCGTGTCGGCCATTTCCCGCCAAGCCCGGGAAGCCGAACTGCCCATCATCGTCAACGCCTCCACAACAATGACAACGTGGGGCGAGGTGTCCGCAGGCATCCTTTTGATGAACGACTCCAAGGCATCCTGGTCAGACCAAAACTCGGCCCAGGCGTCCGGGTCGTGGAGCCGTTTGGCCCAAGGATTATGATCGATCAACGCGACGATTTTCAGCAAATCCTTTCGAACCTTCTCGTACTTGGCTTTGTCGTTGCGGTCCTTTGTGATGACTTCGGAACGGAAGGCGACTATGGCCCAGTCATACAACGAACCGAGCACCTGGTCTCGGATTCGCATCCGTTTGATTCGACGCGAGACCTCGGTTGGTCCTTGCTGGAACAAACGCAGTCCGACTTTTTCGAACGCAAGAGGATAGTTGCGAAGGGCGTATTGGTCGTCGAAGTCGTTGCTGACGTAAAGCATGCGTCGTTCGTGGATGTCGCCCAGTTCGGCAGCGAACTGCCAGTCTCGCAGGTCTTGTGACAGCTTCGTTCGTAGGTTTTCCAGCTGCTGTTTCAGGCGTCGGGCCTTCTCGCCCTCCAAACGATCCACCAACTCGGCTCCTCGTTTGGAGAGCGTTTGGTTGACCTTCTGGAATTTTGTCAACCAGTCGTGGCGGCGGTTTTGGAGGGCGAAGATTCCGTTCTTTTTCCTGAGTCGTCGCTCAAATTCTTCATGGAGTTTTCGGCTCGAGAGCAGGATGGTTTGCAACTCTGCCGCGTCTTGCTTTTTTTGAAAATCGTCCCTTTGGTTTTGGATTTGCTGTTCGCGTTGGGCCACGGCCTTTTGTTTCAGGTGATTCTGATACCACAACGCGGCGGCACCGATGCCGAGGATCAGGACCAACACGACCACGCCCAGTGCCAGTTGGACCAGGCGACGCTTGCGTTCCTCCTGGGTCTGGACCTGGGCTTCGCGTCCGAGGAGCTCGGCCTGCCGCACACGCTCTTGGGCTTGGTGTTCGTAGTGCTCGACGGCCACGGCGACGGCCGCTCCGTCGGCTGGTCGGCCTTCTCGATGGGGCGCAAGGCACCACTTGCACAGGTCGACCAATTCCGCGTCGACACCGCATTGATCCAGGCGTTCGAAGGCATCCTGGACGTCGCCGTTGGATGCCTGAGCCATCTTTTCCATGAGCGTCGATCCGCGGAAGGCCGGCGAGCCCGTCAAGATTTCGCAAAGGATCGCTCCCAATCCAAAGACGTCGACTCGCGGATCGAGATTCCTGCCTTCTCCTCGGGCTTGCTCGGGGGCCATGTAAGCGGGGGTGCCCATGACCTCGCCAGCATACGACAGGTCGGTGTCTTCGGACGCGAGCAATTGTCTGTTGTCCGTCGCGTCGGGAGCCTGGCCGGTTCCGAGTTCGCTCTGCGGGGGCTTATGTTCCGGGACTGCGGACAAGACTTTGGCGAGCCCCCAATCCATGACCTGGACTTCTGCGAAGGCCCCGACCATGATGTTCGATGGCTTGAGATCTCGGTGCAAGATTCCGCGGGAGTGGGCGTACGCAAGCGTTTGGCAGACTTGCCCGAAGATCCCCAACAAGCGGGGCAGGTCCTTGGGGTCGCTTCGGTTCTGGAGAAGTTCCGCGAGCGTTTGGCCCTCGATGAGTTTCATGGCGAAGAACGGAGAGCCGTTCTCCAGCTCACCGATTTCGTAAACGGGCGGGATTCCCGGGTGTTGGAGTTGGCCAGTGATCTTCGCTTCCTCCAGGAAGCGGATGCGGTCCCGTGCATTGTTGGGGGACCCGGACAACATGACCTTGACGGCCAGCGTTCGATCGATTTGTTGGTCGTGGGCTCGCAGCACTGCTCCCATGCCTCCTCGGGCAATCTCCTCCTGAAGGACATACCGACCAGCCTTCGTCGGGAACTGCTGGGAGGTGTTGTGACTGGCTCCGCGCAGGTTGATTGTCGGGGGGAGGTTTCCGTTGGGAGTCGAAGGGGTTTTCGGTGTTCGTCCGTCAGAACCTTTGGCGGCGTCTTGCGAGAGGCGTGGTGGGTGGTCGGACTGCAGGGTTGTGGATCCGTCGGGACTGGGTGCGTACTGATTGGGAGGCTCGTCGAGTCGCTCCAACTCGGTCGCGACGTCCGGTTCGTCGCTTCGCAATTGGGCCAGGAAGGTTGTGCGTTGTTCGGGTGGCAAATCCCGCAAGTGACGATAGGCTTGGGTGACCTTTTCCCAAAAATCGGGTGGCATGATAATTGTGTTCCTGGGTGGGGAGAGTGATCGCCCAAGGAGAAGATGGTCGGACAAGGTGAGCAGCGACGGGAAATCAGCACCCGGATCAATTATACGCCATATTGCGAGGCTTTGCAGCAGAACCCCCAGGGCAGTTTGATGTTAGAGGTTGGCTAGTTTGGGGAATTATTTTACTGTTCGGACCATTGAGATCTAACTC
>CAYYUU010001065.1:0-3013 GCA_964474955.1 uncultured Alcaligenaceae bacterium
CGGGTCACGCTAGCGGGGCGAGGGACTTTGAATTGTCCCCAACTCAAGCTTTATCCTCTCTATGGTTTCGACCACCGCCCATCGACCTCTCAAATGGACAACCCGAGTGACACCCCGAAAGGAAGTAATCATGAACAAAGTGCGTGTGATGAGCTTGTTGGTCGGCCTCGTGAGCGTATTGATTCCGCTGGAGGCCAGCGCTCAGTTTGGTGGATTCGGCGGACAATTTGGCCAACCGATTAATCCGTCGGGACGTCCTCGGGTGAGTCCGTTCATCAACCTTGGCCGTGGCGGATCGGCGGCTCTGAATTTCTTCGGAATCGTTCGGCCACAAGTCCAAGCCGCCAACGCGATCCGCGGCCTTGAGTTGAACCAACAACTCGGAGGCTTGAACTCGCAAACCGGCGGCGGACGATCTTACTTCTTTAACTACTCGCACTACTATCCGGGTCTGCAGCAAGGCGGTGGAGGAGCGGGTGGTATTGCGGGGAGCGGGGTCGGCACTCCCATCGGGAATCCGGGGATCCTCGGGCCGTTCAACTCCCTCGGTGGTCGGCCCACATCATCCCAACTTTTCAGATAGAACCAGATGTACCAAGGAGGGTACTTCCGATGAGTTATAGAAAATGGAAAATCGGCCTGTTGGGGATACTCGCCCTTGCTGGTGGGCTCGTTGTGGTCGTGGGGCCTGCGTCGGCAGGAGGTTGGGGGCTCGGTCTCGGTTCGTGGGGATGGGGCCTCTTCGGTGGGTGCAAAGAACACTGTCCGCCACCATACACCCATTGTTCCGAAGGTCCGCCGAGGCTGCATTTCAAGAGGCGTTGCCCCCGGCCGGTGTGTCCTCCGTGTCAAATCCAACATTACGGATACTACCAACCCTGTTGGCGACCTTGGCCGTTCCCTCCCGATTTTCGTCACTGCCCCGCACCTGTTCCCGCCGCGCATGTGCCGCCCGCGCAACCGGCGTTTGCTCATGCGTACGGGACGCCTTCCGCTCAGGAGGATGACGGGTCCCGATTGCCTACGCCAAAGCAACGAGAAGGTGCCGGAACTCCTTTCAACCCGACCGATCCAAATTTTCCTTCGCCTCGGCCAATGAATCCCGGCACAGATCCGGGCACGATCCCACCCATCGAAGGAACAC
Organism: uncultured Alcaligenaceae bacterium; assembly: GCA_964474955.1. Taxonomy (GTDB): domain Bacteria; phylum Planctomycetota; class Planctomycetia; order Gemmatales; family Gemmataceae; genus CAYRFQ01. The sequence goes on from CAYYUU010001065.1 coordinate 1,145, forward strand.
AGTCGACAGGACCGTTGCAAAACATGAGCTATCAAGAGCCAAGAATCACGGTCGTGCCGAGGTAAGGTCGCGCGGTTCGCTTCGATGTGTTTTGGAAAATGGACGTTGGAATCGCATACTCAAAACCCTCAAAACCTCGGGGGCAGGGGTTTTCGAGGATTTTGACTATATGGAGTTTTCGACTGCCTCGAAAAACGACGTTTCGAAAATGCTCTCGCCAGGGTCAAAACACGCACGCAAAAAGCGCAAAAATCCGATGTTGGGTATTTTTGTGTTTTTTGTGTACGTGATTTCGACCTCCCGGTGGCAAAACGACTTTTCGAAAATCCTCCCGCCAGGGTCAAAAACGCACACAAAAAACACAAAAATCCGATGTCGGGTATTTTTGTGTTTTTTGTGTGCGCGTTTTGGGCCTCCCGCTCGGTAAACGCATCCACGGAACAAAGGTCATCGCCCTGTTCGTTCGAGCCTCGGAGAATCTCCAGGACCAAGCAGACAAATCGAGGTGTTTGTTTTTCAACGTCCGAAAATGACGGAAATCAGTTGGACCAACACGACGTTCGAGACCATCACGACAAAGATCGACATGACCACTCCTTGGGTCGCGGCTTTTCCGACTCCTTCCGTTCCTCCCGTCGCATGCATTCCGTGATAGCATCCGGTCACGCCAACGAGAAATCCCAACACGGTCGTCTTCAAATTGGCCGGGATCAATCGAGTGAGTGTCAGCCTCTTCAGGCAAGCGCTCTTGTAGAGCGCCCAGGACATTCCACCACCCATCCACTCGGCTAAAAAGCTGCTCAGGATCGAAACGTAAGCAATGACGATCGTGAGCAACGGAAGGGTCAGCACACAAGCCATCACTCGCGGCCCGACGAGTCGGTGCATGGGCGAGAGTCCGAGGACTTCGAGGGCGTCGATTTGTTCGGTCTGTCGCATCGAGCCGAGTTCGGCACCGAGGCTCGCTCCCATTCGTCCGGCGACGATCAAACCAGCGCTCAACGGGGCGAATTCCACGATGACGGCGAGGGCGAGATATTCCGGGAGCAAACTTTCGTATTGCGGGGGCAAAACGCCGTGCATGTGAATCCACACAACGATGCCCAACGCGAGCCCCGTGACGAGTCCGAGCGGCAACGCCCCGAGTAACGTTGTGTGCAGTTGAACGAGTAGCGGCACCGGTCGCCCAAGTGTCTGTATCGTCGCCGGGATGGCACGCAACACAAAATACGAGTAGCGACCGATGGGTTCGAAATAACGAAGCGAAATCATCACAAATTAGACTTTCCAACGGAGCAATCATCAGTCAGGGGAATCAAGCGGCCTCCTGTGGTTTCGTCGCCGTCCACGTCCAGTGGCGGTCGGTTGTCTGTCGGACGGTTTGGGCAGCGAATCCAAGATCGGCGACAATGGCCCGGACCTCTTCGACAGTCAGAGCCGCCCGAAGCGAATCCTCGAACATCTTTTGTTGGTGTTCGTTGGCGTCGCCCGCATGGGCCTTCACCAAGTATCGGACAGTCGCGTCGTCCTCTGGGCGGAGTAGGTCACGTACAAAAAGGACGGCTCCTGGTTTCGCCACTCGGACCATTTCGGCAAAGACCCCATGCGGTTCGGGAATGTGGTGGACGATCGAGTTCGAGATCACGGCGTCAAATTGTAACGCATCGAACACCATGCTCTTGGCATCGACGCGCAACAACTGGATTCGGTCCATCAGTCCGGTTCGCTCGACGTTGCCCCGACCGACACTCAACATGTTCTCGGCAAGGTCGATGCCCTGGACCTTCACGGATTCGGCTTGGCGGCACAATTCAATGGGAATCTGGGCCGTGCCCGTTCCAACGTCCAAAACTGTTCCGTTTCCCGCCC
>CAYYUU010001066.1:0-3011 GCA_964474955.1 uncultured Alcaligenaceae bacterium
ACGTCGCGGACGTCATTCCTCAATTCGTCTGGGAGCGAACTCAAGGAGTCGTCGAACTGGCCCTGACGCAAATCGCCGAAACGCTCCACCTCGGCCAAGAACCCCTCTACGAGGTCTCCCGTGGACGGGTTCTGGCCACCGTTGGAAGTTCCACCATCGTGATCGCGCTGAGTTTCGTCTATCTCTATCTGGAACGGCAAGCTCGACGACAACACCTCAAGACACCCCAGGGGATCGCTTGGTCCAAAAGTGCCCCCTTCCTTTGGGAGAAATCATGAACGCCGATTCCCTCGATCTGATGCTCGAACAACTCCGAGCCGGCGACCACCAGCCGCTGGCACGACTCTTTGCCGAATACGAGCCATACCTGCGCAAACTAGCGAGACAGCTCCTGACTCCCGGCCTGCGCTCGGAACTCGACTCCGTGGACGTCGTCCAATCGGCCTGGGTCCACTTGATGCAAGGACTGCCGAAGGGGAACTGGCAGTTCGAAAACCGAGATTCCTTACGTGGATTTCTTGTGCGGATTCTTCGCAACCGATTGATCGACCACGCCCGAAGAATCCAGGCGAGTCGGCAACGAGAGCAAAATACGGCCATCGCCCGCCACGAGAGGCAAATGGGAGAACCACGCCCCAGCGAGCACGCCAAGGCCGACGAATTGTGGAACCGCATGCTCAATTTATGCCCTCCCCAACACCGAGAGATTTTACGCCTCAAACAACAGGGCCTTAGTGTCGATGAAATTGCCGAAAAGGTCAGCTTGCACCCCGGAAGCGTCCGTCGAATCCTGTACAAACTCGCTCGCCAGCTCGCCACCCAACCCGGACACTCAAACGCCTAGAAATGAGAAGAAACATTTCCTGCTGTCCCCTCTTCGCTATTGCAATCAGGATGGTTTTGCTCACGACTCCGAAACGCAACCGAAGGATCGTCTTGACAAGTGACCTTGACACATGTTTTCTCGAATTGGCACGTCGCAACGGGCAGGAAGTTTTTCAACATCCTCGAAACGCTGGTCTTGACAGATTGGCCGAAAACTGCGACGAATGGAATCGTACAATACGGAACTGTGATGCACGCATAATGACAACTCGGTGACATTCTTTGGGTGGGCCGGTTGTCTCGGATTCCGTCGAAGGAACGACGGATAGAGAAGCAGGAGCACATCAACCATGCTGCACGTAACTTGCGATTGTTGCGGGAAGGAACTCGAGTCTGGAAAAGACCAGCACTATGTCATGAAGATCGAGGCGTATGCCGCCCATGACCCTCGGGAGATCACCGAAGACGATTTGGACGAGGACAACCTGGAAACCATCAGTCAACTCCTCCAAGACCTCGCAGCACACCCCGAGTCGTACGAACTCGAACCCCAACACCGCCAATTTCGCTATGACCTTTGTCCGGACTGTCACCAAAAAATTACGACAGATCCACTCGGACGATTCCAACCCCAACAATTCAAGTTCAGCACGAACTGACAAGATGCCAGAGTGGGAATAGTAATAGGCACACGCGGAACGCGAACTCTATTGCTGTCCGGTTGTTGTTTTGTTTTGGAGTGCGGCAGCGTACCTGCCGCTTTCGTAGTTTTGTCTGAGTTTTCGTTTTGTCTTGGTTGTCGGACGTCACTACTCTCCCGGTCTCCAAAATCAAATTCGGGCACTTGTTGATTTCGCGTTCCCGCGTGCCGTGACGAATACAAAAGCGGACGGCACAGGGACTGTGTCTGCTACATTCTTCCCAACCCAATCACTCGTCCCAAATTGATCGCTTACCATGGCCCGAGTCACAATCCTTTGCGGTCCACTCGGCGATCACTTGGTGCAACCTTTGTTGCACCAGTGGCGTACTCTGATTCTGTCACGACCTATCGGAAGCACTCTTTGGCTCTGTCCGAACTATCGAACGGTCGAAGAACTTCTCCCCCAACTCTTGGGCGACCAGCGCGGGTGTCTGGCACCTCGGGTCATGACGTTCCACGATTTCGCCGACGACATTGTGAGGAACATGGACTCAAGGGCATGTCCCATCTCCCACGTCCAGCGCCGTCTTCTCGCCGAAGACCTCGTCCCCCAACTCCACGAAAAAGGCGACCTGTCCCACTTCGAAGGCGTTGTCGATACTCGCGGATTCGCCGAGACTGTCTATTCCCTCTTTGGGGAGTTAAAACGTTCGGAAGTCCGCCCCGATCAACTACTCGCTGCGGTTTCCGAGAAGGCGACGTTCGGCGAGACTTCGACGCTCAAGGACAAGCAATCGGCTTTACTTTATCGGGCCTATCAAGGGGTCCTTCGACGTCACCATTTGTACGACCTCGAAGGCCGGATGTGGTACGCGAAAGAACTCCTCCAAGATGGGCTTGGGTATCCATTCACGGACCTCCAAGCCGTCTTCGTGTATGGCTTTGCGAGCTTCACGCCGACCGAACAACAAACGCTCGAAGCGTGTGCTCGGTGGGTCGAAGAACTTTGGATCACTCTCCCCGATGAGCAAGACCCGGAACGCCATGAACTCTTTTCGGCCCCACGTCATGTCCTCGCAACGATGGGTTCGCTCGGGCCGGAAGTCTACTTCCCGGAGGAACAGCGGCCTGCCGCAAAAGGTGTTCTTGTCACTCAAGAGGGACATCGAAGTGCGACACGACCATGGCACGTGAGCGGATCGAACAAAGCTGATCAACACACTCCACACTCGTCCGAAGAAGGTGGCCTTCTCACTCAACGAGGTCGCGCGACTCCGACGCGAGATGGCCTCACAGAACATCCCTCCCCAGCCGGACTGCTCCACCTTCGAACACAGTTGTTCCGACCACTGCGACAAATACACAAAGGGCAAAACGCAACAGGAATCGGTTTGATCGAAGCTCCCGGGATGGTCGGTGAAGTCCGCCTCGGGGCGAGAAGCGTTCGTGAACTTCTTCATGCAGGGGTGCCACCCGACGACATCTTGGTCATCCTCAGAGACACGACGCCCTACGCCAGCTTGATCGAGGAGGTGTTCCAGGT
>CAYYUU010001067.1:0-3008 GCA_964474955.1 uncultured Alcaligenaceae bacterium
GAAGGAGGGGGACTTTCTGTCCCCTCCCTTTGTTCGGTTTGTGCCAGATAGCAATCGAGTTGCTGCTGACTCACACGGATGGCCTTACCGAACCGGTGGCACTTCAAGGTTCCCTTGGCCACAAGGGCATAGATGAATGCCTCCGACATCTCCAGGCGTTGTGCGACTTGCTTCACGGTCAGCACGATGCGTCTCCAGGAACAGGAAAAGCTCGTCCAGGGGAAGCTCGAATTCCTCCCACCGATCCAAGTGATGATGGTCTCCGATGAGCACATTCATCACACCATCCCTGATTTCCAAAGAGGCGACGATTTGCTGGCGATCGTGTATCGCGGGGCGACGGGCGGGGTAGCGCCCGCCTTTGCAGTGGAGCGTAAGCATTACTCGGAATCCTTGTCGTCAGAGTCCTTGGTCAGGTCTTCGCAAGTGCCCTCGCCTTCGGCAAGGTAACCAAACTCCAGGAAGCGGTCGATTTCTGCATCGCTGAGTTGATACGCTCCATGCTTGCCCCGTCCACTTGCTACCTTGCGTGAATTCAAACGGAGTTCACCACAACGTATCCTCACGGTTTGAGAACTCAATCCCATCAGGGCGGCGGCTTCATTCGTGTCGTACCAATCCTTTGGCTCAATTTTGTCTGAGAGTAATTGTTGTTTGAGATACAGCACCTCCTCTAACAGAATGTAAACAGCCTCTTCCATTGTTGCTGGCCGGTCTTCGAGTCGACGGCCAAACGGCCTGAGTCTTCGTTCTCGGTTGGGGCGAGGAACGTGGGGTTGCTTTCGACGTTCACCTTCCCTTCGGTCTTTATTGTTGGATTGATCCATCACAGTCTCCTTTGCTCAGAAGCGGAAACGAGGGTTTTGGTGGACAGGGGGTTGCCATTGTTGTTGGACGGGTTGTTGGACGGGCTGAATGACGCGAATTGGTCGCTTCGCCTGCTCGGCCCGTTCGTTCTCAATGGCCCAAATGACGAACAACAGACAAAAGATGATCAGAATCACAATGGCCCACTTGTTCCTGCGGCCTTTTTTCGGGACGCCATCCTTCACGTAGATGAAGGTGTTCTCCCGCACGATCATCGTTTTGTTTTCCACCGGAGCCGGTGGCGGATAATACCCCGGCGGTGGCTGTTGGGCCGGAGGATAGTAAGGATACGCAGAGGGTTGCTCCACGGGGACCGGGACAACCTGCTGCGGTTCGGCCTGCATGGGCGGGTGCAGGTGCCCGCTTTCAAGCGGAATCGGGAGCTTCTTTTTTCTCATCGCTGTCCTTTCCGAGTTCGATGCCGAGCTTTTCGTGGACGTAGATTTTTGAGGCCGGGAACAAGTCGGTCTTGCAGGACTCGCGGGCCACGGCGTATCGCAAGATAAGTTCACGAGCAAACTCTTCGAGTTTCCGACGAACCTGCGAGGTCGGACTCTCCTCAATCCCCTCACCATGCACATCGATGGTGTTGGAGATGGTTTCTCCGATGAGATGCTCATGGAAGGCCACACCATTCGTTCGCGTGTCACGATAGACTTTGATCATGAGTAGTACCCATAGGAAAACTGGGAAAACATGCCAAAAGCCCAAAATACCCACACCGGCGAAGCTCAAGTTCACCAAGAGATGCAACAATCCAAGGGTCAGGCAATTATTAAGTTCCAATACGATGAGGCAAAACATCGGGAGGATATAAAGGGCGATGCCGATGTACATCCCGATGAGCCTCCTCTCATTCCAGAGTGATTGTTCACACTCACGCATCCAGACCTTGAAGATGGCAGGAAAAGGCATACTCTTCATTCGTAATCCCTCACCGCTTCAGGAGCCATTTGAGAATCGTAGGGCCGCCTTTTTTCGCCACACTGCCATAGAACCGGAACACTTTTTTGTAGTTCCACGTTGACCAGAAACACCAGGCCAGCACCGCAAGGCCCATGTAAGAAATTGGGTCCATTGTGAATTCCTCAAAGAAAGCCGGGACACCTGCAGACGGGCCGCAGGTGCCACCGGGCAGAAGAAGGGTTACATACGTTGAGTACGACGCGGTGCCTGCATCTGTCCCATGTCAGGACGGAACGCAGGCGATTGATGCATGAGGGCTGCGGCAAGCTCAGCCCGGCCCCTGTTGGCCATCGCACCGAGGGCAGGGTCATTGACGATTTTCTGGGTGGTTGCCACGGCGGCCCTGGCCACCGAAACACCGGCCTTCGCAAACACATTTCTTCGCATTGTTACTTACCTTTCCGTTTCAAATCAGGATTGATCGAAGCCACGATGGGTGCCGACGTGGCACCCCCGGATTGTCGCCCGGCAACTGCCTCGTTCTCCAGGTAATCCATGCCTGATTCCGCATCATATATGTCGATCGCACGCTCGCGCTGCACCCTGAATTCCATGCGGCTCTTGATCATCATGAACAAAGCTGCCAGGGCACAGTAGCCACCGAGCGGGACGTTTATTTGAGTGATGAAATATCCAGCGACACAAACGAGGAGTGGCTCGATCCAACATTTGATCGCCTTCTCCGAGTTCCACCGAAACACATACATCAAGTAGGGGCAGCCGGTGTAGAGCGAGTGTTCTTTGAGGCCATACATGCGTTGCCACCAGGCCTGGAGGTTTTGCATCGCAGAACGCACGGCATAGATCGCAAGGAACCACAGAACCGGCTTGAGATTCCACAAGTGCCGTTGATCGAGCGGCACGTCCTTTCTTGCCATTCCGGTGAACAGCAGCAAACCAATGACTGCGTAGAGGCCATAGCCCGTATACTGGACATATCTGGCCCCCATTCGTCGGCGGAGAATGCACTCCATTGGGCTTGTTAACGCGTAGATAAAACAAAGGACCCAGGCGTTGGAATCGAATGGTTGAGCCACTGGTTTGCTTTGCATTACTCGACCCTCGAAAAGGTGGTCAAGAGCCAGGGACGGCCTGTCGCTTCAAACGTTCGACCTGCCTGAACCATGATGGCTTGAGCCAGTCCATCGGGTCCGGCAGGTTTGAGCTGCTGGAAG
>CAYYUU010001068.1:0-2998 GCA_964474955.1 uncultured Alcaligenaceae bacterium
ATCAGTTTAACTGGCGAAGCAATGTCGGATCGATCTCAGCTATTCGCCGCCTTGGAGTTCGCTCGAAGGGTAAGAGATTCCTCAACTGGGGTGGTCCAGTCCCACGCGAAAGTTGCTGTGGGATCTCTTGAGCAAGCGCGTGGTGCCACAAACTCCTGGTATGTGTCGCTTGTGAATATTGCCCTCGGTCAGCTTTACGTCGCAAAAGGGACGGCGTTTGTCAAACCGACACTGGTGAGTTCTGGAGATAACATCTTCATGCTCCAAACAGATGGCCTTGTGTACCGCCTAACAGGGAGTCAATGGAAATTGTTGGACAACACCGCAGTAAAGAACACCTACACGCACATCACCTCCGCGAGTGGAAACCTGTTTGCTCTCCGGAGTAATGGCGTGATATACCGATACGATCTAGGGAATTCCGACTCGCTGGAACCCATGCCTGGCAACACGGCCAACCTGACTTTCGAAGATCTTTTCACTGATGAGAAAAGCGGCAGACTGGCCGCGATCGAGACCGGGGGCGAAACTCCCCTCGTCTTCGATGGGGATGATTGGATGTTAGCAAGCAGCCTCAGATTAGATGGCCGAGAGCTGGTTATTACCGGGCGTCCAACCGCGGATAACGTGAAATTGTCGCGGGATAACGGGGAACTCGTTGTTTGGATCAACGACCCTAACGCTATACAACGCAGCACGTCTTCCTCAGGGAAGTCAGTCTTTAGGTACCCTTTGGCAAGTCTCGACCAGGTTACATTCAAAGGGCTCGGAGGAGACGACTCCTTCTCTTCTACTGCGCCCGTTAAGTCCGTATTCTACGGTGGCATGGGGTCGGACACATTTACAGGATTAGTTGGGAGAGATGTGTTCAAGGGCGATGGTAAAGCTGACGGAGTCGACACCTTAAACCTGACATTCAACCTCGACGATTTTGAAGAGGTCCATGGCAGAAATGCGATCAAGATGGCCGATGTTGAGGGCGACACCATCCATTTCCAGGTTGACCTCGGATCCGTCTGGTCCGAAACTGTTGCTCCCTTTGTTGAGTCATTCCAAGAAGTAGTTGGGCCAACCTATAACTCCCTGGACGACTTTTTAAACCGTAACATCGAGGGGACCGAAGTGTTTGGGTCGCCAATGACCTATCGGGAAGCACTTGGAAAATCCGGTGGTCAGACGTTCCTGGGTTACATGAACGATATTGGCTCACTCATGAACCTTGACGTAGGAAAACAAAACTACGTTATTGATTGGGGCACCTTTACTGTGTCCGGTGACTCAATTCAACAACTCGCGAGTGGCGAGTCGCTGCCGTCGGTGGTGCAAACGATGGTCAACACGCTGAAATCGGTTCATGTCAATGTTCCCGTTCTGGAAGACCGAACCGAATTACCTCAAATTGCCTTCGGACAAGACGCTGATCTCATCACGTATCAACTCCAACTGGTAGGGTGGTCCGGCCAAGTTGGCTATTCCGGAAAGTTCTTTGTTGTTCCACCGCCAATTGCTGGGTTCCCGATTGATGTGGCCTTGAAAGCGGAAATGTCCGCTGGTCTTTCGATCCTCATCGGTCTGGACACTTACGGCTTGCGACGGGGTGACGTCATTAAAGGTCTCCACCTCCGAGATCTTACACTAGGTGTGCATGCATCTACGATTATCGATGTCGACGCAGAAGTGGATATAGACGGTCTCACCGGTCAAGTCTTATTAGATGGGGCCACAGGCGGCACGTTGCAATTTGTGTTCAACAACTCCGCCACTGGGAAGTGGTACCTGGGAGCTACTGGAAAGCAACGTCCACCACGACTCGATATTCGGCGTGTCTTGTATGCGAAGGCTGTTGCCGAAGTGCATCTCCAAGCTGAGATCGGAGGAGTTGTCGGCTCCGTACTTGATACTGTCGAGGATGAGTATAAAAGCCTGATTGGGAAGAAACGGGACAAGGATGACAAGATTGTACACAAATGTGATGAGAAATGGACCATCATTGATTTCAGCGATGATGAGCCAATAGTATCTACGCATTTTTAGTCTGGTGTGTAATTCGCAAAGATTGATCAGCTGATCAGGATAATCCCGTTTCTGAGTCCAAACGAAGTCCCTCACAGGAAAGGTGGTAATCGAGGTTGTTTCCTCGATTACCACCTCTTTTTCAATCGAGCCTTTCAAACCAAGCAAACAAACTCTCTATCAACCACAATCCCACTCACCTACTCCAAGTCTCTCTGTTTGACAAATTCACGAATCCATAGTTCATAACCACCCCGCCCTCGCTGCTGAAACGACGTGGCGACGATGTGATACGTGCCAGTCTCTTTCGGAGTGAACCGAATCCGAGAGTTCCGATTGGTTCGGGATCGGTTATTGTTTTCGCTGATTAGGTTTCCTTTACCGTCCTTGAGTCGCAATAACGAGTCGAGGTGACGACTCTGCATGTCGATGAGGTAGGTTTTTCCTGCCGTCATCTTGTGTTTGTGGATGAACTCATCGCCCAATTTCAATTTGCCTTCGAATTTTATTTCGGTGTAATGGCTCCGAGCAGCTTTCTCTAGAGCCTGGACATTGGACCAAAGTTGCTTCCAGGCTTGTTGTTCCTCTTTGGTCAAGGTACTCAGGGTCTTCTGATTCCGGACACTCACAAGATTGGAATCGATCTGCCAACGTTGCATCCGGGCTACTGTGGCTGGGGCAAGCACTCGGTCTTTCTTGAGACTATTGCGGTAAACTTTTAAATCTTCTCGGAGCCAATCCAATGCTTGTGCTCGAAGCGTCTTGATTTCCGAGCCTTGGAGTTTTTTGGCATCCACGCCTTGCCCCGACGCAGCCAAGACAGCAAAGCAGGCGACTTTGTAGCGGTGTTGGTTTGTTAGGTTGTTGGCGACTTTAGGATCGCGTTGGAACAAGTCTCTCGCGAGATGCACCGCATCACGATAGCGCTGTTTGAACCGACCACACAAGTCGATCATCCCGAGCTGTTCCAAAACCGTGAAATTAC
>CAYYUU010001069.1:0-2994 GCA_964474955.1 uncultured Alcaligenaceae bacterium
GTTCTGCCGAGTCCATCTTGCGAGATGGGAGCCGGATCTTTAGGATATCTCTTCTGTTTGGTTTCCAGTGCCCTGTGCAAAACTTGTTTCGAGTACAGGCGCCGAAACGAAACAAGATTCTCCCGTTTGTTTTGGTGCCTTTTGGAACTTGCTCCGGAAAGGCACCAAAACAAACAAGACGACACTACAGTTTGTTAAACTGCGAGGAATTAGATACAGTGAATTGATGTGTCGCTTCCTTATGGACGTGCGTCTGCGTATTCGCCAAAAACTCCCAACCACATAGGTTTTGGTTCCGGTCCTTTTGCAAAACCTTTTGTTGCGGCAAGGATCGTTGGAAACAACACAATAAACACGAGTGAGCTTCTTTGATGGACATTTCTCTCCTATTTGCGTTGATTTTGTGGGCCCAAGAAGGGGAAAAGAAAGGAAGCGCTCCCAGTCCCTTCGGCGGAATCTTGTTGCCGATGCTGGGAATCATGATCCTGGCGTATTTCTTCCTCATCTTGCCCAAGCAACGCCAGGAGAAGAAGGAACGCGAACAGCGGATGGCGTCGTTGAAGAAAAACGATAAGGTGCTTTTGCAAAGCGGAATCATCGGAGTCATCTCGTCCATCAAGGAAGACAGCAACGAAGTTGTCGTCAAACTCGAAGAAGGCAAAGTTCGAGTCCTCAAGTCAACGGTCGTCAACATCCTCAACGAGAAAGAGGAGAAGGACAAGGACGAGAAGGCGAAGGACACCAAGGCCAACGTCGAGAAGGCGAAAGACCAAGCCAAGACAGAAAACCAAGACGGCGAAAAGAACACCGCCATCAAAGAGGCGTAGTCGACACCAATCGTCGCTGCCTCGCCCGGCGCGAAACCAAAGACGCTCTCAGGATGAAGGAAAACACGACAATCGAACAAGCCCCTTTTCGATCGCTGCCCGTTGCCTGGGCGGAGATGGCCTGTCGTCGTGAATTGACGTAGGAACGACCATGAAATCATATACCTGGCGAATTACTATCTGCGTGGTCCCGGTCCTGTTGGCAATCGGGGTCTGTCTGGATGCGTACTATACGAAGTATATCTTCAAGGGCATCAAGCTCGGCGTCGACCTGGCCGGTGGCACCATTCTCGTCTACGAGATGGACATCCGCAAGTCCACCGACGGCAAGAGAGCGGAACAGGACGAAGCCACATACACCCGCCTGAAAGCCAACGAACTCGCCGAGGCCCTTCGCCAGCGAATCGACCCGACTGCCACCTACAACATCATCATCCGGCCCGCCTCCACGGCAGGCCGGGTCGAAATCATCATCCCCACCGGGGGCCGACAAAAAATTCAGAAGGCTTCCGAGGCTTGGCAAAAATTGTTGACCGAGCTTCGGGAAGAATACGACATCAAAGGCCTGAACGAACGCCGAGGGGCCGTCGGAAAGCTCGTCGAACAAATCCAAAAGAGCAAGGCCGAGGAAACTTGGTCCAAAACACTTTTCAACCCAAAGAAGAACCCAAAAGGATGGGAACGGCTTCTGGAGACGGTCACCAAAGACCGCCAGGTGCTGCGTGACTACACGATTCCGACCCCCATCACCGCCACAAGCCTTGTCGGGCTTGCCATGACGCCGACCACCGCGCTGTCGGAACCGGTCATTCCGATTTGGGCGAAGTACTTCTACTTCAACAGGTTCGACCCAGACGAAATGAACGAGAAGGAGCGGAAACTTGACTTGAAGTGGATTGGCGGGACGAAGGGGACCAAAGACGGTCAGCCACTTTGGCGCTTTGTTTCCAGCACCTCGGCCAAGACCAAGGGCAAGGCTTCCAAGAAACAAACAAGTGAAAAGAAGACTGAGGAGAAAAAAGACGGCAAGAAAAAGGCGGACAAAAAAGCAGAGTATGACCCGCTTTGGGCAATGAATGGAATCCAATCCCTCAAACTCCTTGAAGAAGGAAGCCTGGACGGACTCGAGAAAAAGCTCCAAGAACTTCTCTCGGACGACACCCAACAATCGATCAAGATCCTTCTTCGCAAGGCGGCCTGGACCGAACTCATTGCCAAACTCACCGAATGGGACTACGTCCGGCAGGCGTTCCTGAAACAAATCGAGAAAGCCCACTCCAACGAGTCGAAAGAACAACTCAAAAAACGGCTCGAAAAAGAACTCAAGCAGTTCCGGAAGACCCTCGAACAAATCCCCATCGACAGTTTCAACGAACTGGTGGGGCGAGTTTCCACGAAGGGAAATGTCATTGGTCACGCCTTGTTGGTCTCCACCGAACCGTTGTTCGGACCGTCGGGCGGACTTGGCGATGACGATATCCTCGATCGGGACAAGATCATCGAAGAAATCTCCAAGTGGTATGGTCCACCTTCGATCCAAGTCGAACGCCGCGTCAAAGAAATGATGGACCAGTTGGGGATTGTCGAGGACGCCAGCGTTGCCGAGGTCGCCCGCATCGAGGAACTTGTCTCACGCGTCGGGAAACTGGAATTCCGGATCCTGGCGAACGCCCAGGACGACAAAAAAGCGATTGAAGACGCCCAGAGCTTCACCAACAGTGACAACCCGGAGAACATCGAAGCCCTCAAACGTGCCAATGATCTAGGCCTTCCGCCCCCCGTTCCGGTCGACGAAAATGGCCAACCAAGAATCTATCCCATTACGCTGGCACGGGGCGAGAAGAGTTGGGTGGATTATGCCTGGGTCGAGATCGGACGCCAGGCCCGACACGAACTCGGGCTCAACAACGACGCGATCAGTTCCAAGGATTGGTGGAAGCGAGAAGTCTGGACACAGGTCCACGAGAACAAGGCCAACCCGGCCATGCAAATCAAGAGGCCGGGAAAAGAAGAAGACACCAACGGACAGTGGACTGGGGCGTTGTTCTACTGGCGAGAAGTCCCCAAGACGGCCAGCGAAGAACGCCGTAAAAAGAAATTCGAATACTTCGTCCTGAGCCGGAATCCGGAATTTTATCAAGACTCCGAAGGCCAACCGATTCCCGAC
>CAYYUU010001070.1:0-2994 GCA_964474955.1 uncultured Alcaligenaceae bacterium
CCCTGCTCGGTCTTTGCAAAGCAAATGGCCGTTCGCGAGAACAACATGAGGCCAGGGAGTTCGATTCAAAACGCCCCTTTGAAAAGCGAGGGTTTTGGCTTTCTTGGGCTCGGCGATGTCGAGTAACGCCAACTCTCCCCTTCGTCCGCCCCAGGCGATGAGTTTTTCGTCCCCGGTGACGATGCAAGAGCCCGGCGTCCCGCCCCAGTTTTTCGCCCACTTATCCTCGCCCGTTTGGAAATCGAGACAGTAAATTCTTCGCCACGCCCAGTAGACATGCCCCTTGTAAATGATTGGGCTGCACACACCCGACGCCACTCGCTTTTCCCAAACCTTCTTCGCCCCCTTCGTCGTGATCTCGAGCTTACAAATCGTTCCGTGGTTATACGAAGCGGTGATCAGCACATGGTTCTTGGAGACCGCGGGCGTCGGAATGCTGTTGGCGAAGCTCGTGACCCAACGGTACGTCGCTAACGTTTCGCCGACGTGTTTCTCGTCGAGCCGGATCACCGCTAGATGGAAATGCGTAAAGACCGCGACGCACGGAATCCCCTCGACCGTCATCGGAGCCATACCTCCTGTGTGTCCGGCTGGGTCGTTGAGCTTCGAACGCCAAACTTCTTTGCCGTTTTTCTTGTCGAACGCCATCACTGTTCCCTGCCGGGCACCGACTTCGATGAGGAGCCAATCCCCATAAACCAACGGTGCCGTGGTGTAGCCGTAATCACGACGACCGCTACCAGGCACTTGCGGCCGTCGATCAATCTTGTATCGATCGTGGAGGTTGAATCCCCAGACTTTCTTGCCCTTGTTTTTCGTGTCCCAACAATGGAGGTGGCCGTCGGTGCTCAGGGTGTAGAGGTAGCCCGTTTTTGTGTCGAATTCCGGAGTCGAAGACGGTCCCTTGTACTGCCCCTGATCGCCAACGCTCCGGCGCCCGAACGCGGGACAGGAATAGGACTTTGTCCACACAGTTTTTCCCGTCTTGAGGTCGAGACAATAAACGATGTCCTGGTTTCGTCGCCAACCCATCGCGTAGACCTTCTGGCCGACGACCAGCGGGGAACTGCTTCCGTCTCCCAAACTCGCACGCCACCTTTCTTTATTCGCGGGCCAGGGCTGCCCCTTTTGCCAACCCGAAAGTTCGGAAGTGATGTCCGTGCGATTCGGACCTCGCCAGTGTGGCCAGTCGGTTTGGGCCAAGGCGGGAATGGCGACGCCGAACAACAACGCGAGAGAAATTGTGGTGCGCAGAGTCAATCGTGATCGGTGCATATACGAGCCTCAACGAGCGGGAAGGAATTCAAGAGAAAAGCAACGGCCACCGGCAAATACGGCGATGGCCTTATTTTTGGGGGGTGTGGGAAAGCAAGTGCGTCATTCAGGCTTGGCCAGGAATCGGACACACACCGGAGTCGGGACCTCCACGGTCGAACCAGTCGGAACGAGGACGCCAGTATTCTGGTTGATCCGGAATACGGCGACAGTGTTCCCCGCTTGGCTCGCCACGAGGAGATATTTTCCAGTAGGATCAATCGCAAAGTTTCGCGGAACCTTGATGCCTCGTCCTTCGTTCCCGATGCGTGTGAGTTTTCCGGTCGACTGGTTCACCTGGAAGATGGCGATGCTGTTGTGTCCGCGATTCGAGCCGTAGACGAATTTGCCGGACGGATGCACGACGACTTCGGCGGTCGAGTTGCCCTTGGTTGGCTTGGGGAGTGTCGAGAGAGTTTGAAGTTTTTTCAATCCACCGGTCTCCGGATCGTATTTCATCGCGGTGATGGTCGACTTCATTTCGTTAATGACGTAAGCGAACTTGCGGCTCGGATGGAACGCGAAGTGACGCGGGCCAGCTCCCGGCGCGAGTGTAATGGCCTTCGTCTTGGATTCGCCGAGGCTGCCCTTTTTGGCGGTGAACTTGTAGATGAGAACCTTGTCGAGACCGAGGTCCGCGACGAACGCAAATCGGTTGGCCGCGTCGAGATTGATCGAGTGGGCGTGTGGACCCTTTTGGCGATTTGGGTCAACGCTGCTGCCCTTGTGTTGGATGAAGGCCGTTGTTTTGCCGAGTTTGCCGCCTTTTGCGATCTTCAAAACGCACACACTTCCGCCGCCATAGTTCGCGACGAGAACGTATTGTCCAGTCTTATCCACGACGAGGTGACACGGGCCAGCCCCTTTCGAAGATTGTTGGTTCAGGAACTTGAGTTTCCCGGTCTTCGGGTTGAGAGAAAAGGCGTTGACCGCCCCGGCTCGCTTTCCTTGGAACTTGGACAGCTCGCCGACGGAGTAGAGATACTTGCCCGACGGGTGGATCGCCAGGAACGACGGATTCTTCGTTTCGGCAGCGAGCTTCGGCTCGGTGAGCTTGCCCGTCTTGAGATCCAACACGGCTCGATAAATTCCTTTACTCTTGCCGCGAGTGTACGTGCCGATGAAGACCCAGAACTTTTTGGGAGCCTTTCGATGCGGCTCTTGCGAGAACGCCGATTGTGGAAGCAAAACCATGCTCCCGAGGAACAAACATCCGAATGCGAGAAGGCGGTTCATGGGATGGCCCAATGGTGAGAAAACTTGGTGCGAACGCTGATTCCTTCGTGGTTTAACAGAAGAATCCTCGGGCGGCAAGAAATTTGCGTGAGTTCTGCCCGTAGAATGAAGTGGAGGCCGTCCACAAGTGGGAAGGAGAAAACTCATGTCCGAACGACGTGTTGAACTCGAAATAGATGGAATGCATTGTGCCAGTTGCGTGGGCCGGGTGGAGCACGCCCTTGAAGCGATTAACGGCGTGAAAAATGCTACTGTGAGCTTCGCCGAAGGAAAGGCGAGCGTTTCCACGAGTGACTTGGTAACCGTCCAGCGTCTCCAGGAGGCAGTCACTTCGATCGGGTACACTGCGCAACCTATTTCTCACGAAGACACGAGTGATGAGGCCCAGGCGATCGAACAACGTAGCCTCCGCGAATCTCGAACATGGCGATACTTGTTGATCCT
>CAYYUU010001071.1:0-2988 GCA_964474955.1 uncultured Alcaligenaceae bacterium
GATGATGCACCGTTTGGGACTCAACTGGAGCGGGGAGAGTCGGACCAATAAGTGTCCCAATTGGAAAGTTGCACATGTGTATCCTCCGGAACATGCTTCTGCTGTAAGCAGAAGCATGGTTCAAGTGGGCTCGCTCAAATGCCACACTTTTTAATCCGACCGCCCGACCGAAAGGCGACACTACAAAACCAAGACAAGCGTCCATTCGTGGAGCGAAAGACGACTATCCCCGATTCATTTTTCGCGCCTGCCTCAATACACCAGAAAAGAAATCGCCGTACCCTCCGGGGGTGGCGGCGCACGGCGAACCCGTGTTGCCCTCCGGAAATACCGGCGATCAGTTGTTGATCAATTTTTGCAGTGTTCTCTCAACATCGTCCACGTCTTCTGCTGTCGCGCCGATTCGGACGAGTCGCACGACACCCATGGAATCAATAATAACGGCCGTGGGAAGTTTGTTGAAGTCGTAAGCCTTTTGGACCTTCTTCCAATCCTCCCTGGGGACGGTCATCAAAAGTTGTTTGAGGCGATAGTGCTTGGCGAACTGTTTCAAGAGCTGATGCTGCTTGGTCTTGAATTGCTTCAACAATTGCCCAGTCTTGTCGCCCTTGAGGTTTAAGGCAGGGACGCGGACAACTTTCCCGGCCTCTGGATCAAAATCGGTTCCATTGAAGTAAGAGGTGACGCCCACGACTGCCAGTCTGTTGCCGAACTTTTTTCGCCAATCTTGGATGTGAGGTGTTGTGATTTGGCACTGGGGCGACCATGGGGCCCAGAAGTACAGCAGCACCACTTTTTTCTTCAGCTGGCGAATCGACGTAGGCTCTCCATTGACCGCGAAATCCCCCTTCAAGTTGGGCGCTTCGAAGCCAATGAGTCGATGATCCTCGCCAGCAGATGCCCAACCAGCTCCCAGAGCCAAGAAGACAGCCGCGATAACTCCGCCACGAACGCATTGGTTGGAATTGAACATATTTGCTCCTCGTCACGATGGGGAAATCTTTAACCCGATCAACAACAAAATCTCGAAGGGGTCTTCGGAAGCCCCGAACTCGAGGACCACCGAACCATGTCATTCTACCGGGTAGGTCTTGCTCGTTTCTGCGAATTTCGGATGAAATGCACTTAATTCTACGGTGTGCCCGTCCCGCCAAGGCGGGATCGTGAGCCATTTGTCTCATTTTTTTTGAGTCCGCTACACCAGAACTCCTGCACCTTTCCTAACTTGACGCGAGTGTCGCGCCCCGCGGCAATTTCCACCGCGAAAGGAAGACCGACGATGACCAACGCTTTTCTGATTGGGTCCAAAGTGTATTTGCGTCCGATGGAACGAGAGGACGCATTCACCATACAACCTTGGGTGAATGACCCTGACGTCCGACAGTTCGGAACAATGTTCGCTCCGATGACGTTACGCGCGGAAGAACAATTCATCGACAAGATGGCGCAGAGTTCGAGCGACGTGGTCTGTGTGATTGTCCGGCAAGACGTGGATCAACCAATCGGAATGACCGGTCTCCACCAAATTGATTACCGAAATGGAAATTGTCTTTTCGGCATTATCATCGGAGACAAAACAGCCTGGGGCATGGGATTCGGGACCGATGCGACCAAGATCATGGTCGGGTATGCGTTCCACACATTGAACATGCACCGCGTTTCGCTCTGCGTGTTCGACTTCAACAAGCGAGCGATTCCGATTTACGAAAAAGTTGGCTTTCAAAAAGAAGGAATCCGAAGAGAGGGACACTACGTCAATGGGGAGTACTGCGACGAGATCCAAATGGGGATTCTCAGGCGCGAATGGGAAGAGCAAGAGGAAAGGTGAAAGGTGGAAGGTGGAAACCTTTTCCCTTTCACCTTTCCTACTCTTTATCTCCCGCCCGGACCGATCAAGACCTCAGCAAGTGTTCGCTTGTTCGGAACGTCCAGGTACATGCTCAGCGCCTGAGTCATGGTCGTCACGCCATGAGGTCGGTATTTCAGGGATCGCCAGAACACATCGAATCCCTTATCGATTTGTTCCTTGTATTTCTTGTCTTTGGTCTTGGCCCACAATCGAACGAGATTTCGCTGCATAAGGCTGTTGCCGCACGGAATGGCTCCGTCGAATTGTTCCTGGCTTCGGGCAAAGAGTTTCGCCTTGTCATTGGCGACAAGGTAAAAGCCGCCGCGTTTCGCAGGGTGGTGTTTGATGACAACGTTGGTGAGAGCCTTGGACTTGTTCAACCAGACTTTTTCGCCCGTAGTGTCGTGGAGCGTCAGGAGGCCATGAATCAAACCGGCATAGTCCGACAGGTAGCCATCGACCCCGGCTTTCGGTTTTTTGCCGGGTGCCGCACCGTACCGCCGGAGGAGACGACCTTCCTTGGTGAGTTGCTTGGCGAGAACAAAGTTCGCGCACTGTTTCGCCAGTTTGGTGTATTCGGAGTTCTTGAACGAGTGTCCGGCCTGCGCGAGTCCCGCGATCATGAGACCGGACCACTCTGTGAGAGCAATCTTGTTCTTGAATGGTTTTTCGCGCTTGCTTCGGATTTTGAACAGCTTGACCTTCAACGGGTCGAGGCGTTTGCGAAATTCCGACTCGCTCATCTTCATTGCCTTTGCGGTTTCGTTGAGCGATCGGGGAAGATTCAGAATGTAATACTTCTTCTCGAAATTCGGTTCGCCGGCGATCCCGTATACTGTTCGGAAAAATCTTCGATCCGCATCGTTCGGCAACGCAGCCTTCAGTTCTTTTTCCGTCCAAACGTAGAAGCGGCCTTCCTCTTCTTCGGTCTCGGCGTCTTGCGAAGAGTACAGCGCGCCTTCGGGCGAGAGCATTTCGCGCCGAACGTATTTGATCGTTTCATCGACGACTCGCTTGTACATCGGATTCTTGGTGAGTCCATACGCCTTCGAATAGACTTCGACGAGTTGGCCGTTGTCGTAGAGCATTTTTTCAAAGTGGGGTACGGTCCAGGTGCGTTCGGTGCTGCAGCGATGGAA
>CAYYUU010001072.1:0-2984 GCA_964474955.1 uncultured Alcaligenaceae bacterium
CCTTCGAGAACCTAGCCGTCGGGTTGGTGGGCCGTCGTTGGCGGATTCCGACGATCTCTCACGAGAAAGATTTCCAGTACACAGGTCGACTGAACCAGTGGGTCTTGCAAAGCCGAGTGTTCAGCCATCACCTTGCCACGTCCGAATCGGTCGCCAAACATTTGCTCTCGCTGAAATGCCCCCCGGACCGGTTGACGACGATCTACGATCCGGTCATCTCGCCACCGGAAGACTGCGTCCGCACGACTCACTCCGGGAATCCGTTCGTCCTCGCGATGCACAGCATGTTGATGGAATGGAAGGGACAACACGTCTTCCTTGATGCCGTGGCCCAGTTGCGCCGCCGGTCGAATGTGCCTGTGAAGGTCGTAATCGCCGGCACGGCCCCCGGCAATGAGACCGAGTATCCCGCCCGCCTTCGCCGTCAGGTCGACGAACTGGACTTGATCGACATCGTCGAATTCGTTGGCCACGTCCGCGACGTCTACCGGTTCCTTTCGGGAGTCAACATCAGTGTCCACGCGTCGGTGACTCCCGAACCACTTGGCACTGTCGTCATAGAAGCCCTTTTATGCGGGGTTCCCGTCATTGCCACCAACGCGGGCGGACCTGCGGATTATTTGCACGACAGCGAGACGGGACTTTTGGTCCCGCCCAACGATCCGGAAGCGATGGTGAACGCCCTGGAACGATTGGTCAACTCCGAAGATCTGCGGAACCGCTTGGGAACTGCCGGACGAAAAGACGCACTCCACAAATTCCATCCGCAACTCGTGTCCGAGCGATTTGTGCAACTTTACCGTCGGATTATAGAACGAACGCGAACACGAACGTAATCGAATGAAAAATCTTGGCAGAAATTACATTCGACGAGCTTGTCTTACGTTATTTCGAGTCTACAATTCTATGGATTTGCCCATCCCGTCAACGTCCGCAACACACCATCCGCTTCCAACGGAACCCATCCAGTGAATACCCTCCAAGGAGGTGACCATGCCATTTTCTTCTCACTTCGAAGTGGAGAAGAAACTTCTTGTAACGACTTTGACCGGACGGATCACAGATAAAGAATTGTTGTCGCATTACGGCAATCTGCTCTACAGCAACGCCTTCAAAGAGGTTCACTTGGAGCTGGTCGACGCTCGCGCCGTGGAATCTTGGCAAGCCACTCCTACGGCCCAATGGCAACTGGCCGCAATAGCTCGGCATTTCGATGATCAGTTAAATGGCCTTCGCGTTGCGATGGTCGCGCCAACGGACCATATCTTCGGCATGTTTCGCATGTGGGAACTGCAACGAGCGGATTTGGACTACGAGGTCCACGTGTTTCGCCACTACGACCAAGCCTGTCACTGGCTCGATGTCTCCACGCTCCGTTCCGAAGGCCAAGCCGTTGGCGTTTCTCATACCGAAGCGTGAGAAAGTCGTACTTCGCGAGGAACGCAAAATTGATGGATGTCCGTGTTGTTGGTTTTTCTTTTGGCTTTGGAACACGAAATCAATGACCGCCCGATTTCGTGCGTTACAAAGTCAAGAACTATTTCACTCAAACAACCTACTCACCGATTCGTTGAAGTGGATACGTTTGATGGCGTCGGCCAACAGTTTGGAGATGCTCTGCACTTTGATTTGTGGAATGGCGGTTTCCCGATTGAGAGGAATCGTGTCGGTGACGATGACTTGCTTGATCGGCGATTCGAGAATCCGCTCCATGGCCGGTCCACAAAAGACGCCGTGGGTTGCCGCGGCGTAGATTTCTCTCGCTCCGTGGTCGGCAGCGAGTTTAGCCGCTCCAACGATACTTCCCGCCGTCGAAATCATGTCATCGAAGATGAAAACGACCTTCCCTTCGAGCGAGCCCCCAATGAGGTGGGCTTGGCGAGCCTTCAGCGCGCTCGATCGGCGTTTGTCGATGATGGCAATCCCACCACCCAAACGCTTTTGGTGTGTCAGGGCTCGCTTGATGCTGCCTTCGTCCGGACTCAGAACGACGAGGTCCTCGTCGGGAATGTTCATCGTGCGGACGTAATCGTCGATCACCGGCCCGGCATTCAGATGATCCACGGGGATGTTAAAGAACCCTTGAATCTGGGCAGCGTGGAGGTCGACCGCAAGGACACGATCCGCACCGGCCGACGTAATCAGGTCGGCCACGAGCTTGGCCGTGATCGGAACGCGACCGACGTCTTTGCGGTCTTGCCTTGCGTAACCGTAATAAGGCAGGACAGCCGTGACGCGCGCGGCGCTCGCTCGCTTGAACGCGTCCAGGATGACGAGCAATTCCATTAAGTGCTCGTTGACCGGTGGACACGTCGGTTGGACGATGAATATATCCCGTCCGCGTACGTTTTCCTCGATGCGTGCCCAGTTTTCGCCATCTGGGAAGTTCTGCAACGTTATGGCACCGAGCGGATCACCCAAATGTTTGGATATTCGCTCGGCGAGAGGGAGATTAGCACGACCGGCAAAGATCTTGAGCTTGTTGTTGTAGTGCATGTGTGTTTGCGAAGACCGGAAAGGGTTGGGCGAAGATTCTGGCGTACGTTTAACAATTTTCGGATGAGTTTTCGATGAAGAAACAGAGTAGCTTACAGTAGCACTTCCGACTGGAGATGTAAAGCAGGAAAAGCGGATTGTGAGGGTTTTCGCGTCCATTTCAAAGAGAGTCAATCAAGGAGATTCGAGTTTGGACTCTCGGTCGCGGATTTTTTTCTTTGCGGGATATAATCCGCAACAAGTTCAAAATCTTTATCCGTGATGGCCTGTTGGGCTTTGAGAATTCTCAGTTCAATTTCCCGTTTCTCCTCTTCCCGAAGGTTGTCCGAATTGAGCCTCTTTCGTTGTTCTTCAACATAACGCGCGAGCTTGCGACTGACTCTTCGGATTCTCCACTCCGAAACACGAGCATCCCACCAAGCCCCACCTTCCCTCAGAACAATAGGCCAAACAGAACCGACGAAGGCGGTGATGATAGGTGCAGCGAA
>CAYYUU010001073.1:0-2980 GCA_964474955.1 uncultured Alcaligenaceae bacterium
ATCGAAGGACAAGAAACACCTTCGCTTGCGCTTCAGGCTTGTAGAAGAGAACTTCGTTGTTGCCGATTTTCGTCGTCAAAATTCACAAGGACGCGTACGAAGCCCGTAAAGCAACGCGCCTGCAGCCAAGAAAGACGACTTTCCAAGACCCAAGAAGTACGGCCCTTATTTCTCCGACTGTCTTCTCCCGAACCTTCGTTCGCCCGCACGTCTCTGGTTTGTAGTGGTCTGCCTCCCTGATTGAGTTGCTCTTGCTCGGTGGTGCTTGAGACGTCCATGCGAATTCTCGTTCTCCAAGTTCCTGGGTTGCACCTTCGTTACATGAGTTGTTACGGGTGCGACTGGGCCGAGACGTTCACTTTCGACCGATTGGCGGCTTCCGGAATCGTTTTCGACAATCACTTTATGGACACCCTGTCGTCCACCCATCCGTCGAGTTGGACAGGCGCGAACGTCTTCGAAGGCGAAGGAGAAGGAGAAAACGACACCGAACCAACTTCCTCACCCCTCTTTCTCCGCCTTCGCGAAGCCTCGATTCCGAGCCAATACATTCCTCCCATTTCAAGTTCCGAGTCGGAAACTCCCGCCGACGAGTACTTCCTGCTGACTCTCGACAAGGTCGGTGGACAAATCGACGCGTTCGCGAACGAGCCGAACTGGCTGATTTGGGTAGACCTTCCGGACCTCTTTCCTCCCTGGACTGTTCCCGAAGACATCCTTGCGAAGAACTTTTTTGACGAGCACGTGCCGGAACCCGAAAGCGGAGACGAGGAGTTCGAGGAAGACAACCAGAGCGAAGACGACGAATCCGACGAGGAAGATTCCGTCGAATCGGGATGGGAAGACGAAGAACCCGAAAAACCGCTCGAACCGCTCCTCGATCCTCCGATGCCCGAAGTCGACGTCGAAGATTCCGAGTTGTTGGCGCGTCTCGATTTTTCGTATGCCGCAGCGGTGGAGCACCTGGACCGTTCGGTTGGCGCGTTGATCGATGCGCTTGCGGAGCAAGACTTGCTCGACGAGTTTGTGGTCGTGGTGACGGCGCAGCAAAGCACGGCCGTGGGCGAGCACGGCTTCGTTGGGCCGTCGGCACCTATGCTCTACGAAGAGGTGATTCATGTCCCGCTCATCATCCGACTACCCTTGGCCGAACAAGCCGGACGCCGAGTGCCTGGATTCACCCAACCAATCGATCTGTTCCCGACTCTGCTCGAACTGTTCGGCTTGACCGTCGAAGGTGGACGTGGGCGGTCTTTGGTTCCGCTGATGCAAGGGGAAAGGGAATCGATTCGAGATTACGCAGTGGCGCACACGTCGAATTCGCACGGCCAACTCTGGACGATCCGAACGCCGTCGCGAGGCGTCCTGATCCGAAAAGAAGTCGATTTGGAAATGCCGGCGGTGGAGTTGTACGACAAGCCGGATGATCGCTGGGAAGTCAACGACCTGTCGCAACATTTTTTGGAAGAGGTCGACGCCTTTACGAACTTCCTTCCGGAATTCGTGAAGGCGATCGAAAGTGAGAAAAGCGTCGAGCTTCCCCCACTGCCGGGTTTAGAAAGTTGAGATGACTTTCGAACCTACTGCTTGCCCTTCAACCCGAAGTCGCCACCGATGGCCCGCCAACAACTGTGGATGTGATTGGCCGGTTTCCCTCCACCGCCCGGTTGCGTGTTGAGGAACTCGATCACGAACGTCGGTCCCTGGACCCGATACGTGTGGGGCGATCCTTTCTTCGTCTTGCCGGTGTAGGCAAAGTGAACCTTGTCGATGCCAGCCTCTTTCACACGGGCCAATTCTTGTCGGCCCAGGTCGAACGGCATCCGCAAGGCGTACGCTCGAATCAACCTCGTGAGCAACTTCTTCTGCTTCTCATTCATCTTCGCAGCCGGCAACCCGACGGGTTCTCCGACGTCTGCCGTGGGCGATCCTTGCTTTGGTTCGTCGAACGCTTTCTTCTGCCGTGCGACCTTCTTCTGGTCCTTGTCCAGCGAACGGAACAGTGCGCGGGAGATGTTCTCGCAGGCCGGAAGAGCTTCGTAGCCGAGCAAGTTACCCTTCTTCGTGTAGACGATGGCGGGATTGGCTCCGAAGAACGCGGGGGTCGTGGAGATGACCTTGCCGCCTTCCAAAGTGTAATTCAAAGAAAGGTGATGTCCTTCGAATCGCCACCCCCACTTGCCCGTTTTTGAGGGCTCGCCAAAGATCGTCACGTTGTACCATTCGGGGTTGCGGACGTTGCGGCCATTCTGCTCGAGTTTGTTCAGGATTCCCTCCAAAGCCATGATCATAACGGCTTTTTTCTTTCCGTCGAGACTGGTCCCGCTGGCCAACAAGTCGATCAGCAGTTGGTGTTGCTTTTCCGTCATTTGGTGCAACGGCAAACCTTTTCGTAAGTGGACTCGCTTGCCGTTGATGGTTTTCTGGAGCGGCACGAAATTCCAATTCGTCCGTTCCTTGCTATCGAACGGAAAAGTAGCTTTCTTCTTTTGCTTCTCGTCCAACGAAGCCAACAACTTTTTCGCCGCGGTCGTCATTTGATCGGCTGGCGTTGGTCGTTCCTGGCCAACGTATGCGATTCCACACAGCACGCCAACGACGCCCACCGCGATGAGCACTCGAGCCAGTTTCATACATAGTCTCCTGCGATGATTTGAATCTGTTCCATAATGCCTCGCTTGGTCTTGGATTTAGTGTCGCATGAGGAAAGCAAGGAGAGAAGCGAAAAGTTGCCAGACCACAGACAAATGGCGAGAGAACCGCGGATCAGGTAGAAAACACCATGTGGGTTTTCGGCTCTGGGAGTGTGGGGCAAGCGAAGCGGAGGAGTTAGATTTCGAGCTGAGGATGGGACAATGCGTACACAAAACCAACAAAACCTCTACGTCGGGGGTTTGGTATACGCATTTTCTACCTTCCACTTGAAAAACGACCTTTCGAAAATGCGACCCGAACTCCCAAAACACGTACACAAAAAACA
>CAYYUU010001074.1:0-2962 GCA_964474955.1 uncultured Alcaligenaceae bacterium
ACGAACTTGCTGACGGGGTTAGTTGCCATCTCTTTTTCGGGGTAGGGTGTTAAAAGAGATGTGATCCCCAAGCCGTCCGTCGAAGTGGGAATGAGCCACTTGTCGAAATCATCGCGGCGCAAGATGACCGGCATTCGGTCATGAAGGGGACGGAGCAAGGCGTTGGCTTCGGTCGTCAAGATGGTGCACGATTCGATGATTGTGTCGTCTTGTTCCCAATGATCCCAGAGCCCAGCGAAGGCCATCGGTTGGCCGTTGGTGAGATGGAAGTAATAGGGGTACTTGTGACCGTTGCTGTGTTTCTTCCATTCGTAAAATCCGGTCGCCGGAATGAGGCAGCGGCGTTTTTGGAATGAGCTGCGGAAGGCCGGTTTCATCGCCACGGTTTCGGATCGTGCGTTGAGGAAGCCCGTTTTGGGTTCGTCGGACCACGAAGGCAGCAGGCCCCAACGACACGAAACCATTTCGCGTTTGTTCGACTCGGGATCAAGGCGAGCGATGACAACGTCTTGCGTTGGAGCGATGTTGTAACGAGCCTCGATGTCCGGAACGTCGAACAAGGGCAAAAGGTCAGTGAGTTCTGTTCGGGATGAGGAGAGGGTGAATCTTCCGCACATGGCACAATTATCCGTCAACAAGAAGTGATCGAGAGAAGACCAGTTCAGTAGGTTCGGTGTACCATATTGGCGAGGGCGTGACAATGTGGGTAGAGTTAGAGAAAAGACAAGCTACTTTTGGTGGAGCGAAAAGCAACGCCCGACACGAACATACAGAAAACTTTTCACGGAGCGAAAAGCAACTTTCCACACAGGACAATTATATATCCGACGTTCCCTCGGAATGTTCAGTCTCACTGCCCGCCGATGTTTCGGTTGGCTCGCTCTTCTCGTTCGTCGTGCTTCGCATTTGTCGCAAGAGTTTCCTGGCCTCATTGCGGACCATCGACACATGCAAACGCCACTGAAAAATATTGGTCTGCAAATGCATCGGAATTTTGCGAGATACGCTCTCCATCTCTTTCCGCAAGTTTACCAGCTCTTCGAGTTGGAATTCGATCTCTTCCGGGGTCTCCGCGTTTTCGACTTCCTCCTGTATCGCCAGCAAGACTTTGTAGTGCTGCCGAAGCAACCAATTGAGTCGGAACTTGTAGAAGAACGGAAAAATCCGAAACATCGGCAACCACACGAGCAACAACGGAATGACAAAGAGTTGAATCCGAAACACAATCCACAGGCCCCAATACGGGAGCCATCGAGTCCAAAACGACTGTCCGGATTTCATGTAGGCTGCTGCCGCCGTGTGCGCAGGAACATCGAGATGCTCCAACGACGGAAACTTATCGTCGGAAACAATCAACTCCTTGCCCTTATGAACTTGTTCCGCCACGAGCAAAAACTGCTCGACCACTCGGGGGTGCAAATCCTTGCGTGATACCAGGAGAGTCGGTATCGCCAAGACTTTCAAATCTTTCCGCGGAATATTGTGCTCCAGATCCAATACGCCTTCGCCAATTGTGGCAATCGAGAGATACGAGAACTGCCGCGAATACGCCAGGTGACGTTTAAAGTTCAGCACGTGCAGCGTCTCGTCTGAAGGGTTCTCTTCCTCGTCAACAGCTACCCTGTCAAACAATTCCTTCACGATGCTATTCCGCGCCGAGGACACAAGGAACCCCACGTCAATTTGCCCGTTGAAAAGTTGAGTCTTCGTTTGGGGCATGGAGAGATGGACGATCTCGGCTTCCGTCTTGGTTACGCCGTTGGCTTGGAGGAGTGTTTTCGCGACAGCTTCAGTACCCGACCCTCGCTCTCCGATGCTTACACGAAGTTGCCCCATATCCTTTTTTCGCTTGCTGCGGTGTTTTTGGAGTTCGGCGATGGTCTTGCTCACTCGGCCTTTGTAGAAGACCCAGATAGGTTCTAACTGGATGGCTGCCAGACCACGAATCGTCTCGCCTGAGTCTCGATGTTTTACATCGGCATAAGTTCCCGCTTGAACCAAAGCCACATCGACTTGGCCATTGATTACGCGACGATAGTTATCAAGCGAACCGGTTGTGGTCACCAGATGTACTACGATTCCCTTCTCTTCCATGTGCTGCTTATACTGCTTCCCAATCTCGTGATAGAACCCTGTTTCGTCACCGGTCGCGATCGTGATCTCGCTGGGAGGTTCCGGCCCAAGAGCCCAAAGGGTTAAAATCATGAAGAGACTGAAAAACAGGGCCACACCGACGCAATACCGCACCCACATGTGTTTCTTGCGACCGCGTCGAGCTGATTGTTGGCGTCCTTGAATCTGCTCGGATGGTTCTGAAATCATAAGCAATCCTGCACTTGTGGGCCGGAAATACGATTCATGCGAACCGGTAGTAGATTAGAAGGGAGCAGTGAAACTATATGAGTTGTTTGCCACATGGGTACGTTCTATTCCAAGTTTGAGCAACCGAGAGAAGGTGCCAAGCGGAGAGGCAAAGTCCCGAAGGAAGCGGAAAGACCGTCTGTTCCAAGAAAAAGCCGCGCCAAGAACAGCCATTTGCACATCAGAATCTCCTTGGTACTCTGGTGAAAACGGAAAAGATTGGTTGTCGGACGCCGCAGGATGTCAGTCCTCACAACCGAGATAAATCTTGCAAAGCAAAAGTGTTGGGTGGTTGATGGAACTCTTAGCATTCGGTCCGAAGAAACGGGTGCGGGCCTCCTTCCAAGGCGTGGGAGCGTGTGATGGGTTTGTTTGACTGGTTTCGAAGGCGTCCGACGCTGCCGGTGGACAAACTCTGGTTGACCGAGGAAGCAAAATTTCAGGGGATTGCATTAGAAATCGCTTCGGTCCCTGTACCAACAGCG
This sequence comes from uncultured Alcaligenaceae bacterium, assembly GCA_964474955.1. Taxonomy (GTDB): domain Bacteria; phylum Planctomycetota; class Planctomycetia; order Gemmatales; family Gemmataceae; genus CAYRFQ01. The sequence goes on from CAYYUU010001074.1 coordinate 2,847, forward strand.
GTGTTACTCGTGACTCATTTTTGTGATTCCCTTGCCGAACTTGCCAAGCGACTCAAGGACTTCGAGGTCGAGGTGAACATTGCAGAAACTCCCTCGAACTTGACAGACGCATTGAG
>CAYYUU010001075.1:0-2957 GCA_964474955.1 uncultured Alcaligenaceae bacterium
GGGTGGTCAACTGCCCGGACCGAAGGTCTATCCGTGGATCGCGAAGGTCCGAAACTCGACGCCCGGCGTCGGCTTGATTTCGCCACCTCCGCACCACGACATCTATTCGATCGAGGATCTGGCCGAGCTGATCCATGATTTAAAAAATGCAAATCGCAATGCTCGTGTGAGCGTGAAGCTCGTCTCCGAAGTCGGTGTCGGGACGATTGCCGCGGGGGTCTCGAAAGCTCACGCAGACGTCGTTTTGATCAGCGGTCAAGACGGCGGAACGGGCGCGTCTCCGCTCACGAGTATCAAACACGCCGGCGCTCCGTGGGAACTCGGTCTGGCCGAGACGCACCAAACGCTCGTCCTCAATGACCTCCGTAGTCGTATTTATGTCGAAGTCGACGGCCAGCTGAAGACGGGGCGAGACGTCATTGTCGGTGCCCTGTTGGGAGCCGAAGAATTCGGTTTTGCGACGGCTCCGCTCGTGGCCCTTGGATGCATCATGATGCGAGTCTGTCACTTGAATACGTGCCCGGTCGGAGTCGCGACGCAGAATCCCGAATTGCGAAAACGATTCCCTGGTGACCCGGATCACGTCGTGAACTTCATGCAGTTCGTCGCGATGGAAGTCCGCGAGTTGATGGCCCAACTTGGCATTCGCAAATTCGATGACTTGGTGGGACGCACTGACTTACTCGAAGTCTCCGAAGCCATCGACCACTACAAGGCGAAGGGACTCGACCTCTCACCGATCTTGTATCAGCCGGTCGTCCCGGACAACGTCGGTCGGTATCGCCAGAAAGACCAGGACCACGGACTCGACTTTTCGCTCGACGTAACCACCTTGCTTTCGATTTGCGAGCCAGCGATCGAACGCGGCGAATTTGTCGAGGCGACTGTCCCGATTCGAAACGTTCATCGTGTCGTCGGTACGATCGTCGGGAGCGAGGTCACGCGAAAACACGGCGCGGCTGGCCTTCCGGACGACACCATCAAGCTCCACTTCGAAGGTTCAGCCGGTCAAAGTTTTGGAGCGTTCGTGCCCAAGGGAATGACGCTCACGCTCGAAGGCGACGCCAACGACTATCTCGGCAAGGGTCTCTCGGGAGGTAAGATCGCGGTCTATCCGCCGAAGAATGCTAAGTTCGTCGACTACGACAATGTCATCATCGGGAACGTTGCGTTCTATGGTGCGACGGCGGGCGAAGCCTACATCGCGGGTCTCGCGGGCGAACGATTCTGTGTCCGAAATAGCGGCGTGAAAGCCGTCGTCCTGCAAGTCGGCGATCACTGCTGCGAGTACATGACGGGTGGCCGGGTAGTCGTGCTCGGCGGGACGGGACGAAACTTTGCTGCCGGGATGTCGGGTGGGCTCGCGTATGTGATCGACGAAGATGGCAAGTTTGCGAGCCGATGTAACATGGAGATGGTCGACTTGCTCCCTCTCGACGATGCGGACGAGATCGAAGAAATCCGAGAGCTGGTTCGCAAACACGCCGAGTACACCAACAGCCCACGCTCGAGGGACGTGATCGCGAGGTGGGAAGAGTTCGTGCCGAAGTTCGTGAAAGTGTATCCGCGAGATTTCCGTCGGGTCATCGAGACCCAAGAACGACTCCGGGCCGAAGGACTGCCCGAGGAAGACGTCATCATGACGGCATTCGAGGAGAACGCAAGGGACGTGGCCAGAGCTGCTGGGAACTAAATCACAAGCTCCAAGATCATCTGTTGAGGAACTAATAACATGGGTAAACCAACTGGATTTCTGGAGTTTCCCCGAACTCTCCCAATGTCTCGTTCTCCGGTCGAACGCATCGGCGACTGGCACGAGTTCCACGAACATCCGACCGAAGAATTGCTCCAACAGCAAGGGGCACGGTGTATGGATTGCGGCGTTCCGTTTTGCCATACGGGCGAGTTGATCGCCAACATGGCGTCGGGATGTCCGATCAACAACCTCATTCCGGAGTGGAACGATCTGGTCTACCGAGGACGATGGCGCGAAGCCTTGGATCGCCTGTCGAAGACAAATAACTTTCCGGAGTTCACCGGGCGTGTGTGTCCCGCGCCTTGCGAAGGTTCGTGCGTGGCCGGGATCACGAATCCGAATGACGCCGTCACCATCAAGACGATTGAGTGTGCGATTGTCGACAAGGGTTTCGAGGAAGGTTGGATCACGCCTCACCCACCCGAGAAACGCACGGGCAAGAAGATTGCCGTTGTCGGATCAGGCCCCGCTGGAATGGCCGCCGCGGATCAACTCAACAAGGCCGGACACGAAGTCACCGTCTTCGAACGGGCCGACCGGATCGGCGGATTATTGACGTACGGCATTCCGAACATGAAGTTGGACAAGGGAGTCGTCCAACGCCGCGTCGATCTGATGGAGGCCGAAGGCGTCAAGTTTGTGACCAGCTGCGAGGTCGGCAAGGATTATCCGGCGGACAAATTGCGAAAAGATTTCGACGCGGTCGTATTGTGTCTCGGTGCGACGAAGCCTCGTGACTTACCCATCGAAGGGCGCGACCTCAAGGGAATTCATTTCGCGATGGATTTCCTCCACGCGAACACGAAGAGCCTCGTCGATAGCAACCTCGCGGACGGACAATACATCTCGGCGAAAGACAAAGATGTTGTTGTTATTGGTGGCGGCGACACCGGCACGGACTGCGTCGGAACGTCGATGCGACATGTTTGTCGGAGTCTCTTGCAGTTTGAGATCATGCCCCAACCACCCGAAACGCGAGCGGCCAACAATCCCTGGCCGCAATGGCCGAAACTCTACAAGCTCGACTACGGGCAAGAAGAAGCGATGGCCAAGTTCGGTGCCGACCCAAGACAATACCTAACGATGACTCAGAAATTCGTGGGCGATGAAAATGGTCACGTCAAGGAATTGCACACGACACAGATCGAATGGGTGCAGGATAATGGCCGAATGGCTCCAAAGCCGATTCCGGGGACCGAGA
>CAYYUU010001076.1:0-2955 GCA_964474955.1 uncultured Alcaligenaceae bacterium
GTTCTGACGGAACACTGTTGCCTTCTGGCGGAGACGATCGAACCATCCGACTTTGGGACACCGCCACTTGGTCGGAACGGAAAGTCCGCGAAGTCGAAAGCCAAATCAAAACGCTCGCCTTCTCACCCGATGGAAAATATCTCTACACGGGGAACGGAAACTCGATCTGTTATCGGCTGGAAGTCGATCAGTTGTAGAGATCGCTTTTTTCTCTCCGCTTCCACACTTTTCGGAGCAAGGCTATGTCTGTCGTTCGAGAGGTGGAAGTGAATGGGTATCGTGTGAATCTCGATCTATCCGAGCAAGTTCTCAAGTTAGAAATTCCCGAGACGGATAGTTACACGTCCGTCGACCGTTCGGGCAGCGTCATCTTATCCCCGCCCCTGCCGGATTACGCTTTTCCCTCCGCAGCTACGCTGTTATTCAAAGCCAAGCAATTTGACGATGGCTTGATGGCGGCCGTCGAACTCGTGACCCAACAGGGACTCGGCCAGTTTCCTGGTAAGCAGAAGTTCTTGCTTTCGCTTGCTCGAGAGCTTTCTTCGGGATCGAGTAGGCCCGAATTCGAAGCTTTGGGTATCGTTGCCGCAGCTTGTGAACTTGGCGGCGCTCCAATTGCGGAATTGCCGACCTCTCCCGAAGCCATTTCCATCGTCCGAGAGTTCCGGCATTCTCTCAACAAATCCAAGCCAATCAGCTTCTATACATGGAACGAGCAACTCAAGGCCATCTTTCAGCAAGATCGGTTGTTGCAACAAGAACTGGAACCACCACTTGCCGAGAGCCTCAACAGGGCGCTCGAACGGACCACAGGAGCGATGTCGACATACAGCACCATCCTGCAACTGGCCGCCAAACTCACGAACCCAGCCGATAGGCGCTCCATCCTTGACGACGTCCCGTCAGAGTTACACCGAGCAAGACCTTCGGTTGATTACCCTCGCTTTTTCCCACCTTCTCGGTCCCACGAAGTTGATCTCCTCGAAGAACTCTATGGCAACACTCGCATCCCTGATGGTTTTGACTTGATGACGGAGTTCATCTCTCGAGTTCAAGATGGCACATTGTCCTTGAACCTTCGTGAAGATTCTGGCTGGTACGACTATCATCTGTGTTCGTTGGAGCCGCTTCTCCTCCCTGATCAGATGTCCGAAGCTCCGCGTTTGTCACTCAATTCGCATTACCGGCGATACCGTGAAGATGTATTTCGGGGCGCGTTTGCACTCGCTCGCGAGACTCACGTAAAGCAATTGAGAGGTGGATATGGTGGAGGTGGTAGAAGACGAGACCGCGTGCGAATACTTCCGCTTGTCCCGAACCTCCGTGTCGAGCCAGTCCCGAGCCTTTACCGCAGAAAAGCAATAGCTTCTCGTTTCGTCGGATCCGTGTTGGAAGATTTTTTCGGAGGGGAAGCTCTCGAACAACTCCATCGTCTGACGGCTGATGGTCCCGTCGAACTGAATCTGGCGGCTGAATGGAAGAGAATGGAAAAGCTCTTCGCAGGCGCGTACCTTGTCTCGTGCGAAGACATCGGATTGGTCGCCGAAGCAGAGTTCATCACCGACGTCTCTGCGTCCCGAGACGAGTTCTCGAGTTGGTCCCAGAAACTTTCGAAAGATGAAGACCTCTTTCGAGACGCCAGAATGATGGTTCCCGTTTTCTACGACGAAGGACGGGAAAAGTGGAAAGTGTGGGTCTTTCTCGGCTGGGACACACGCAAACTTTGGGTGCGCTACGAGCGCGAACCAAAAGTTCTCGGTTCGCACCGAACTGAGCAACTCAAAGGGCAACCGAACGAACAAATTCGCTGGCAGTTCACGATGGAGACTCACTCGTTACCGATGCCCGTGGTGGCCGAGGCACACGTCGGCGAAGTGATGAATCGTGATGAGTTTCGAAAGTTCTGTGATAAGTACCGCACGAAGGAGAGCATTTTGCAGAACCTACTCTGAGCCCTTGTTTGAGAAACCGTTTGAGTTTCGTATTGTCTGGAGGAAGTCAGTTCGAAAGTGCTTTCACGAACTCCGTCCGGGCTTGTTTGTCATCGATTCGACGAACCGGAAGCACCCAAGCGTTCTCTTCTCCGTTGTGTTTCGTCGTTGTCGTAATGTCACTGGCCCAGCCATAGAACAGCTCAGTTTGTTTAACGTTGGCCACGAGAATGAGGACAGGGACGTTCGCGCTCTTCCACTCATCGATAAACTGGATTGATTCCGGAAATCGATATTCGTCACTGATCTTTTCTTCCGTTCCCAGGACGACTACTGGGATGACGTGTCGCGTTCCCTGTTCTGTTCGAAACACAGATAGATAATTGACCCCGATGTCTCGTTTCGGGACCGCCAACTCTGCACTGACATCCTGCAAGAAAAGACGAGCCATCGCGTCGGCTCGTTCTTCCACGTACCAGGGTTGAGTTGTTGCCATGGGTTGTCTCTCAACAGGAACTTCTGCATCAACAGAGTACCCCTCTGGTCCGCTGGGATCAAACGACAAAGGCGATGACGATTCCTCAAGCCATTGAGAAATCATCATCGCCTTTTTTCTGCCCCACAACATCTCTTTCTCAATTCTCTTCCGTCTTCGTCCCCTCGGCAATCTGTTCCCAAGCTCGATCCACAGCCCGCAACAGAACTTTCGCGGGAGTCGTCTTCGAGTAAAAACCCAAAGCTCCTTCTTCGCGGGCTCGTGTTGGCAGTGTTGGGTCACCATCCCCAGACACGAGCAACACCGCGGCGGGATGGTGTTCTTCTTTCAAGCTTCGAAGCAGTTGCAGGCCATCCATGTCGGGCATATGAAAGTCGACCATGGCCAATGGGATCGTGCGTTCTTTGAGCAACGCCAATCCGGACGAGCCGTTGCTCGCAGTCTGGATGTCGAAACCCCGACCAGCGAGATATTCGCTCATCGTGTCCAGCCAGAAGGCGTCGTCGTCGATGAGGGCGATGCGGGGTT
>CAYYUU010001077.1:0-2953 GCA_964474955.1 uncultured Alcaligenaceae bacterium
GTTCGACATCGCGGGCAATCCTGCAAGCAGTCATAGTTATGGTCGGCGAGCACGCCAAGCCATCGAGAGTGCCCGAGAACTGACGGCACGCTTACTCGGTGCGTCTTCCGACGGAGTCATTTTTACGAGTGGTGCGACGGAGGCCAACAACTTGGCACTGTTCGGCCTCGCTGGGAATGCGCCTGGACACGTTTTGGTCAGTCCGATCGAACACCCATGCGTCACCGAACCGGCGAACCGGCTCTCGCAGGTCGGTTTTGACGTCGAGATGATGCAGGTGAATTCCATTGGCGTGGTCGACCCGAGGTCGTTATCCAACAAACTTAGGGACAACACGCGGCTCGTTTCGGTGATGCTCGCAAATCATGAAACTGGGGCGATTCAGCCGATCTCCGAACTCGTTGGGCTTTGTGGTCAATCGACCTTCTTCCACTGCGATGCTGCCGCGGCGGCAGGAAAAATTCCGATCGACTTCAACGACCTTGGCCTCACGTCGATGACCTTGAGTGCTCATAAGTTTCACGGTCCGAAAGGAGTCGGCGCGCTCGTCGTTCGCAAAGACGCAAGACTCACGCCACTCCTTCTTGGCGGACACCAACAACAAAGCAAACGCCCCGGCACCGAATCGGTCGCATTGGCCATCGGCTTGGCCGCGGCTTTGGAACTGGCCGTTACGGAGATGACCCAGCGGCGAGAAAAGGTCCTTGCCCTTCGCCAAAGGTTCGTCGAAATCCTTCGGAAGCACGCGGCTCCTGTGATTGTGAATGGTCCCGAAGTGGACGGTGTCCCGCACACGTTGAACCTCTCATTTCCCGGATGCCAATCGGATTTATTGCTGATGAACTTCGACTTGGTGGGAGTCGCCTGCTCCACCGGTTCAGCGTGTTCGAGCGGTTCTCTGTTGCCCTCTCCGATCATAAAAGCCATGAACGTCAGCGACGATATTCTGCGGTCGGCCATGCGTTTTAGTTTCAGTCACTTGTTGTCGCTCGAAGACATCGAAGAAGCTGGACGACAAATCGCCGCTGTTGTTCGTCGAATCCGAAACGAGACGGAGTGACCTTCTCTGGCCTGTGACGTCACGTATACATCCGGCCTTCCCGGCCATACCGCGGGTGACGGCCGAGGGCGCCGTGGTCCGTCGTCGGCCAGGACTGAGCCGCCCCCACTGCAGCGACGATCGCATCCAGAGCATCTCCTCCACCATTTCGCATGGCCACCAGTTGGTGAGTCTTGGTGATCTGGACATGCTGAGATAACCCAACCAGGATGGCGCGTCGATTTTTTCGGCGTTTATGGGTCAGGGGTCCGCCTTCGGGTTGTTTGTAATCTTGGTGGGGGAGTGACCATCGCCGAAGCGTCGACCCCGTACAGTTTTCAACGATACAACGTTCCGCCCTAGGGAGTCGGCGATATTGAAACGGGAGGATGGCAGTTCGCGGACGTCGGTGGAGCGGTCCCAACACGTCGCGTATGCCGTGAAATGTTTGATAAATGATGCGATAGTGATAGGGATCAAACCGAGCCTGACATTCCGAGTCGGTCAATCGGCGGATGTGATTTGGTCCTCCCAATTCCTTGGCCCGGCGAAGACATTCGTGCCCGAAGTCCGAAGCATTTTCCGGCCAGTTCTGTACGAACTCGACTTGGTCTTTCCACTGAAATTGGCTGTCCATGACCTCGATCGGGAGCCCAAAGGGAAAGTCAAAAGCCCACAGTGCTTCCCGCGAATCGAGAACCATCTCGACGAGGTACGCAAGAGCCGGTTCTCGGGCAGGAGTCTTGGCCAGTTTCTCCAGACGCCAAAGGTCCGTGAGTTCGTAAGGTGGGCTCTCAGACTTTTCGTCTCCGGCGACAACACGTGCGATCCACGTGTTGCGACCCGCGAGTTTCGCGCCACTGAAGTCAACTCCGTAAATGGTCTGAGGATTCAACCTTGGTATCCTTCCAGTTAAGCTGGTGGCTTATTCGCGAATTACTAACTCCGAAATTTTGATCTTGTTGAGTTGTTTTCTGGTTTGCTCGGCGACCTGGCTGCAAAGTTCGTCGAGTCGGAGACTCAAGGGTGAATCGCGATCTCCATCCTTGGCGGAAGGTGCGCTGCCGCTGATGGGACCGTCGGCCGCCTCGATCACTTCGAGAACCGTCATTTCATTCGCCGGCTTGGCGAGACTGTATCCGCCGCTTGGTCCTTTGATGGACAAAAGGAGTTGACGATCCACAAGCGGTTTGAGGACTTTGAGCAGGAAGCGAGGCGGAATCCTTCGTTCTTTGGCGATCTGGTGGGAAGGAATGATGTTGTTCGTGCGACTCTTCTTGTGCGCCCCGGCAATGTGAATGACCGCCCGGAGGGCATAACTTTGTGCGCGAGTGAGTTTCATCTACGATATCCCTCGGAAAAAAAGAAGGCACGCTTCTGCTCCGAACACCCCTGGAACATGTCTTCTTTCTGGGTCTCCCAACCGGTGCCGGAATCCTCCGGTTTGTCTGTGGATGAGAGTCCGAGAACGTTCATCATGATTTCATGCTCGACGGGAAAGCAGCAGGTTTCCGAGCGGAGCAGCCGCCAAATTTCGTGCTTTTCGAAGTAAGAGTCTGCCGCGTTAGAACAAGCATTGGCCCGATTTTCTCGTCAGGTTCCGCAAGCAGACCTTGGCTCCAACCCAAAGGAGCTGCGGAGATGCATTCTCGATTTACAGAGGTTTTGCATCTCAAAAAGATTATAGACACAGCTTGCTGGATTTTCTACAATTAACAAAACTTATGTATAGAATCAATTATTGTTGACTTAGGAATTCTGAGATGATAGCCGATAGTCCTTAATACTACGTCGGACCATCGTGATTTGTTCCGAGTTGCTCCAGTCCGTCCACACTTTTCCTGTGAATTCGTCCCGGCTTCCCTGGCAAAGAACTAACCAGCAAGGGAGATTTACCCCTTAGCGGTGACCTGT
>CAYYUU010001078.1:0-2952 GCA_964474955.1 uncultured Alcaligenaceae bacterium
AAATAAATGAGTGTCCGTTTTGTGGTTCGGTACCGTAGGACAGGTTTGTAACCTGTACAAAAGAAAAAGGACAGGTTACAAACCTGTCCTACGGTCCAACATTACCCATTTTGGTTCGCAAAACTCATCATAAATTTCGCGTTCGCGGTGCATTCACTTTTGTCTGGGGAAGTTAGCGCTCTAAAACTTCATCCCGAACAACCCACCGATCGCCTTCGTCAGCATTCCCGGTTCTTGGTAATTGCCAGAGACGGACGATTGCACCAACTCATAACCAAGTAACCCGACGACGACCAACACCGCCACACACGGCAACATGAAGATCGTCGGCAGGGGGCCCCACGGAGCCGCTTCGATTGGTTTTTCGACGACGACCGTTTTTCCGGCAGGCGCTGCCTCGTCGTCTTCGATTTCGGCAAAGAGGCCCGCCTCGTCATCGTCGACGACGTCCGCGTAATCCTCATCGATTTCGATCTCTTCCAGACCACCGCGAAGGGTCTCATCGGCTTCGTCGTAGTCTTCGTCCTCGTCCAAGGCAACGACGGCACTGCCGCTTTCTTCTTCGATGTCGAAGGAATCATCCATGTCGGCGTCTTCGTCGAGAGCAACGACTTCCGAGGCCGATTCTTCTTCCAGATCGAAGTCGATCCCGTCGTCGTCCAGGGCAGCCACTTCCGAACCGGATTCGGGAAATTCGCTGTCGTCGAGTGCGAGTTCGAATTCGCTATCGCTAATGTCGGAAATCTCCGAATCGTCCAACGACAACTCGAATTCGCTCTCGGGAGAATCAAGATTGGCCCCATCCGCCGCTTCGTCATCGGTGTCGATCGTCAATTCAAATTCGCTCGACGACTCCGGCTCACTCAGGTCGAGTGCCGGAGAGTCTGCGGACGAATCATCCATGTCGAGAGTGAGTTCGAACTCACTCGACGATTCGTCTTCCATCCCCGAACCGCCGATCGAATCATCGATGTCGAGGGTCAATTCGAACTCGCTCGACGATTCTGCGTCTGGAGCATCTTCGGAGTCAAGCGTCAGCTCGAATTCGCTGGAGGAGGCATCGTGCTCGGTCGCCCCGAGGGAGTTTTGATGGTCCCCATCTTCTGTGGAGGAACTGCCCAGGCTGAACTCGTCGCTTCCCTCGCTCTCTTGCTCCAGTGAAATCCCACTGTCCATGGGATTGCTCAAGGAGATTCCACTCTTCGGTCCGCTCGATCCACTCTTCTTGGGAGGAGAAGCACCCAGGTCAACAGCGTCATCGTCGTCTTCCATCATGTCCGCCGGAAGCGACAACTCGAACTCGCTGCTTCCGGAATCGGAATCGGATTCTTCTGCGGAGGACCCGGTAGAAGGAAGGCCGAGGTCGGTTTCGAGTTCGAACGGCGATCCGGCCGGAAGCGGAGCTTTGGGGGTGGGTGTTTCGGGCGTTTCGCTGTCTAAACTAGGTGCTTCGAGTTCTTCCGTGACCAACCCTTCGGAGGCATCACCCGAACTCGCATCGTTCTGTTCGAGGCGCACATCGCTGTCGGAGGAACTTCCGTCGGAAGAGTCCTCGAAGGACTGATATTCGTCGGTCTCGGTGATACGGACGTCGCTGTCGGAATCCATCGAAACCAGACGCACTCCACTATCGGGTGTGGCCGACTCGGCCTGATCGATGGGCCCAGAGATCGGCCCCGAAAGCCCCGTGCCGCTTGCCGTTGTCAACTCGCCCGGACTTCTGTTTGCGGGCGTGTCCCCCAGACGGACGTCGCTGCCGACGAACTGGTCGTCACTCGGAACGAGCCGCACGTCACTATCGCTTCCGGGCTTTTCTTCCGGACTCTCCTCGCCGAAATCCAGGGCGGAACTGTCGTCCGGGATCGAATCCGGTCGCATGTTGTTTTCCGCGCCATCCTGGAACGCAATCATCTCGTCGCTGGTGTCGTCGCTGCCGAGCGAAAACGGAAATACTTCGGCGTCTGTCTGGTCCGGAGCACCACCGTTGGTGGAACCAGCGTTTTTGTCCTCCGCCATCGCATCTCCGTCGAGGGGAATCTCGTCCTCGTCGAACGGAGAATGTTCCGGGAAAGTGGGCGGAGCGGGGTCGCCGACGCTCAATTCCGGATCACTCGTCAGGCCTCGCTTTCTCGCCAATTCTTGAATGTCTGCGACGCGGAACCTCCAGGTGCCTCGATCCTGAAAAGACCGAACCTCTCCGTGCCTCGCGAGCATTTTCAACTCGTCGACGCTGGTGTTCAAGATTTGAGCGGCTTCTTCGAGCGTGTAGTATCCCTGTGCCATAGCCCCATGCCCTTCGCAGTCAGTCTCGGTTGTTTCTGGTCACTTCGGTTGCCGGAGGTACGCCGGTCCGCTCCATATGTTTTCTGGTCACTCCCACCACCTTGTCATGTACACCACAATCCGTGTCAATGTTCGCTTCAGAAATCAAAACGTGGAATCGAGAGTTGAGTGTCCAGAATTGCGAGTGGAAAATAGATATATGATCATAACGCAACGGTAAGTTCCATTATGATTTTCATTTCTGATTGTAAACCAACACACTCGAAATGCAAGGGCTGGGCGTGTGTCAACGCAGCCGAAAGGGGTAAGATATACCACGGTGGCGGATCAATTGGTTTTTGATCGTGGTGAGGTGTTTCCCGTTCGCGCGGTGGCTTCGAGCAGGCGATCGCCCATCCCCGAAGGAGTGTTCCAGTGGAAAATGAAGAATATCTCGCGCTCGCCAGGCGCGTTTTCGAAATGATTCCCCCAAACAGCCGAATTGGTCTCGGTTCGGGCCGAACGACGGCGGCTTTTATCGCGTATCTGGGCGAACAGGTCCAACAAGGGTTCGTGGTCCGGGGCGTTCCGACGTCCAACGCAAGTGAGCAACTGGCCAAGTCGTTGAACATCCCTCTCGACACGTTGGATTCGGAGGACCCGTTGGTGGTCACGGTCGATGGAGCGGAC
>CAYYUU010001079.1:0-2952 GCA_964474955.1 uncultured Alcaligenaceae bacterium
ACAAGAACTAAATCATCAAATTCGATTGGAAATTCAACAAGCCCGGCAACAGTGGGTTGCTCATCCACATAACTGACAAGCACCGGGTATGGCCCAAGTGCGTTGAGATGCAAGGCCAGTTCAACAGCCATGGGCACATCTTCGCCATCGGTGGGGCCCGCGGGAAATTCGAGACCGACAGAAAGGCTCTCAAGAAAGCTCTCAAAGGTGGCGTCGACAAATGGCGAACGACCACACTCGTCAGTCGCAACGGGGCCCTCACGAGTTTCATCGACGGCATCAAGATCAGCGAAGGGGCTGCGACCAACGTCATGAGCGGACCGTTCGGATTCCAGTCCGAGGGCCGCGAACTCTACCTCAAGAACATCCGCATCAAAGAGATTCCCGCTTACAAACCCAAGTCCTCCGAAGGCTTCACGAAGCTCTTCAATGGCAAAAACTTGGACGGCTGGGACTTCTTCCTGCAGACCAAAGAGGAGGTCGACCCAAAGAAAACATTCATCGTGAAGAACGGCGAACTGCAGGTCACCGGCTCTCCGATGGGCTATTTCTACACCGCCAAACCGTACAAGAACTACATCCTTCGTTACACCTGGAAGTACCCCAAAGACCAGCCGAAGAAAACAACGATGAACAGCGGATGCCTTGTGCACGTCCAAAAGCCGCACAAGGTTTGGCCTTACTCGGTCGAACCCCAATGCCGTTACTTTGACCACGGTAAGTTTTTCTTCATCGGCTTCAAAAAGGGCCAACGACCGAAGCAAACGTTCGACTTCGTGACCCAGCGTTCTGCTCTGAACCCGAGCTACGAATGGAACACGACTGAGGTCGTCTCGAAAAATGGTTCGATCAAAGTGTCCATCAATGGCATCCCGGTCAATCAAACTAAAACGAAGTTGATGTCTGGTCCGATCGGCTTCCAGTCCGAAAGGGCACGCATCCACTTCAAAGACATTAGCATCAAGACGATGGACTAACTTGTCCGAGCCATCATTGGGGTGCCTCCTCGGGTACCTCAACGATGGCTTGACTCGCCGAAGCTGGGAACCAGCAGAAATCACCTCCTGACGCCTGTGCCCGTCTCCTCAAACAAGGGCTGAACTTTTTTCCACGGGCTTCCGCGCAGCTGGACCTGGCGAGGAACACTCGTTCGACCTTGAGCCTCCCAAAACCAACGACTACCAAATTGTCATCCGGGATCAGGCTGGGCACAGCCCACGGCGCCGTTCGTCTTACGCGTCGCGAAACTGCCACGTCAACTCACACGAGATCACGACGAGTGACAGCTTTGCGACGTTGGTTCTCGAGCGACCTACTTTGTTAGGCACTTCTCAACTACAATATTCCTACCCGTCTCTCGCAATATCGGTAGCCTTGGATCTCCAAGGAAAGAGGCTTGGAATGAGTGACACGTCGGCGAGTTTGTTGGATCGCCTTCGCGACGAACCCGACCAGGCGGACTGGAATCGGTTAGTCTACGTCTATTCGCCGCTAATTCGAAATTGGTTGCGGCGCTACGACGTGAGTTTCGAAGACGGCAACGACGTCGTCCAGGAAGTCATGACGGTCGTGGTCCGGCGGTTACCCGAATTCGAACACAACAACCGAACGGGAGCCTTCCGAAATTGGCTCCGGACGATCACGGTGAATTGCTTGCGAGATTTTTGGAGAGCCCAGCGAATCCGACCGAAGGCCCAGGGTGGTAGCGATTTCCAAATGATCTTGGCCGAGATGGAAGACCCCACGAGTAACCTCAGCCAAGTTTGGAATCAAGAACACGATTTGCACGTCACGACACATCTGCTCAAACAAATCCAATCGGAGTTTAACGAAAAGACCTGGTCGGCGTTTCGTCTCGTTGTTCAAGAAGGCGTTGCCCCCAAAGACGCGGCGACTCAACTGGGCACGACGGTCAACGCCGTGTTCATCGCCAAGTCGCGCGTGTTGGCCAGACTTCGAGAAGAGGCCCAGGGGTTGTTGGAATAGAGAACCCAAGATGCTCGCCAAAAATCTCGTCGCGCTGTTAGACGAGTATGTTGTCCAATTCGATACCGGAACGCCGACGGCCTCTCTGAAAGAAGAAGTGCGAAAAGCTGCTCTTTTGGAAAGAGAGTTGGAAACGTTTCAATTTGTCGCTTCGGCGGCTTGGGATAAATACTTCTGCGTCGACCCGGAGGTGTTGATCTTCGTCCTGCGTCGGTGGGTCGAACTTGCACCGGAATGTTCCGAGGCAAAATGGAACTTGGGGAGCTATATGCTCGCCCACGGACCTGATTGGGATGAGGAAGCACGGGCTCTGTTGGGCTCAGATGGGTAACTTGGTTTGTCGATGAATGGAGAAATGAAGCTCCACTCGCCAACAAACAAAGACAAACACAAAAATACCAAAACAAAGATAAAACAAAAGCGGCAGCTTCGCTGCCGCAATCCAAAACAAAAACAAAAACAAAAACACGAAAGCGGCAGCTTCGCTGCCGCAATCCAAAACAAAACCGTCCTACGCCGCAGCGGCAGCCGCAGCCTTCGCCAATCGTCGTCGCAGTTTCGGGCTTGGCTTCGGCTTGGCGAGTGTTTTGTTGCAGGCCATGTCAATGAGCGTCCGGAAGACCTGGATGTCCAGACCCGACGACGTGGCCGACGCCGGTTGCCACTGAATGCCCATCGCAAACCAGCCTTCGTTGATCCATTCGATCGCTTCGACGACTCCGTCGAGGGCTTCTCCGCTCACCTTGAAACCTCGGGCGACGCGGTCGATGCCGCCGCGATGTTCGCTGTTGACGATGACTTCACCTTCGCCGTAAGTGCACGCGAGGAGGGTGTCGGGGTAGACGTTAATCGCGTGGCGGATGTCGTCTTCGGGAGGTTGGCGGTGTTGCAGTGCTTCGGGTCGATCGCGGTACAGGTCTTCGTGGAGAGTTCCGCCAAACGTCGTATTCAGGATGTGCATGCCCT
>CAYYUU010001080.1:0-2947 GCA_964474955.1 uncultured Alcaligenaceae bacterium
CCAGGAGCCTCTCCGAATTTCCCGACGGCCAGGGCCATCCCAGACTGGGCATTTTGGCCCTGCGAGGAATCGCTCGCAGGTCGACCAAACCATACGGACCGCACTCGGTTCGGCAGCGAAAAAGGTGGTCATCCGATTCCTCCCGGGCAATCAGATTCGGATCACTTTTCGAACGCAGAGTGATTTGGTGGCCCACCAACTTGCTCAGCGATTGTTGACCCATCCCGACCTCGTCAACCACCGGCTGGTCATCAATGCCGTGACGTCGAAGTAACGCTCTGTCAGGACGCATGTGCAGGATTGTTTCGAAAAAATCAAATCCGACCTTCCCAGTTTGGTCTTGGCGGAACGGCAAGGGCCTCATATGATTAATCTTTTGAAATGTTGAGAGTGTTAAACGAAATTGCGGGAATCAGGCAGAGAAAACGTCCATGCCAAATACACAGAGCGCCAAGAAACGACTGCGACAAAACATCAAGCGGCGTGACCGGAACCGTGCCCTCAAGCGGGACATCAAGTACCACGTCAAACAGTTTTTGGACGTCATCAAGAAGGGGTCCGTCGAAGAGGCCCAAGCTGCTTTTCAACTTTGTGTCAAGAAGCTCGACAAGGCCGCGAATCGAAACATCTTCCACAAAAACAAATCCGCCCGCAAGAAATCTCAACTCGCGAAAATTCTCAACGAGAAGCGGTTTGCCCCTCCCCCTGAGACTCCGAAGGACGAGGAAGATTAAAGACCTGTCGCCTCTGCCTTGTTAGTTGTATTTCACCAGCCTGAAGCGCGAGCAAGAGACCTGAGCGCAGGTGGCTTTTGCTGCGAAGCAGCCGAAAGCCACCGAAGCGAGCAAAGAATACTGTCCGAAGCGGGAAACACGCTTCAGGCGCCTCGGGTTGAACTCATTTTCGATTCACTTCTCAGCCAGTTCTTTCGCTCGTTTTTCGAGTGCCTCTTGTACTTCTGCCGGGACGAACGGTCGCAATTCGCCACCAAAAATGGCGATCTGCCGAAGCAGCGTCCCGCGGACATGCGAGTGCGGTTCCTTGGCCATCAAGAACACCGTTTCGATTTCGTGATCGAGGGCCAAGTTCGTCAACGACATGGTGAACTCATTTTCCATGTCGCTCGTCGTCCGCAATCCCCGCAGCATAATTCGCGCGCCAACCCTGCGGACGAATTTGACGGCTAACCCGCTGAAGGGCTTGACCTCCACGTTCGGCAAATCGGCAACCACCCGTTCGACAAGGGCCACGCGTTCCTCGATCGTGAAGAACGGGGATTTGGCTGGGTTGTTGCCGACGCCCACAATCAGAGTGTCGAAAATGCGGCAGCCACGCTTGATGATGTCGAGGTGGCCGAGGTGAATGGGGTCGAAGACGCCCGTGTAAACGGCCAATTCGTGACCACCGGTTCGGGGAGGAGACATGGTCGTGAACTCTCTTGATCGGGACGCGTCATTCTCGCTGGTATTTTTGAAGACGGGCGACTTTTCCTTGCCGCAGTTCAATCGCAAAACCTGGGCGTAACAAGACCTGTTGGCCATCGAACTTGATGGCTCCGGTGAGATTCGGAACCGTTTCGAGTCCGCTTAGTTTCTTCTTTATCGCCTCGCTCGTAAAGGAGCTTTTTGTTTCCCGCATGGCCGTAAACAGAATCCGGGCACATTCGTAAGCGAGTGCGGCATTCACGTCGGGCTTGCGATCGTAAGCCTCTCGGAACCGCTTCACGAATTCTTGATTGCTTTCGGCATCATGATCGGCTGTCCACGCCGTAATCAAATAGACCTTGTCGTCGGTCCGTCGGTCCGCAAGTAACTTTCCCTGCGCTCCTTCCAGGCCACCGAAAACGATAGGGAGACTCTTGCCCGAAGCCGTCGTCCGAATCTTCAACACGACGTCGGCATCTCCAGCCACTAGGACTGCGTCGGGTTTCACTTTACGAAGACGATCGAGTTGAGCGTTGAGTTCCTCGTCGGACGCATACACCAACCGGGTTGGTTCGGGAATCGACTGGCCGCGAAATTTTTTGCCCAAATTCTTGTCGAGTTCCCGGGCAAACGCCTCCGCGGTTCGCTCGAACTCCGGTTGCGTTCGGTCCACCAACAGGACAAACGTCGGCGGCTTGGGATCTCTCTGAGAATGTTTGTGGGCCAAAGCGAGGACGCCGGGCCAACCTAACCCAACCGCCGGAAGGGCCGCTTTCACGTCCAGACTCTGGGGAGTGTGTTTGATGGAACGCGCGGCGACGTCCGCGAGACACTTCCCCCGGAAATCCGGTGGAAGGCCAACGAGAAAAACTCGATTCGACATTTCCGGGGTTTTGAGGCCAGCCATACTCACCACCGGTCGACCTTCCTGATCGAGCCCGCGAACCTCGGCAGCCGTCTGTCCGCCGACGAACCCAACGACCTCGTTGACGACCGAAAGGCGCACGGCGGCGGCTTCGTAAGCTGCCTTCGTCGAGTTAGTCGCGTCGACGTGGACAACGACCGCAGGACGATCGAGCCCACGTTCGGACTGTTGGATCTCGGTCTCGTTCGTTTTTGGATCATCGGTCACTTCTTTGAGGGCCAACCCAATTCCGAGCTTTTGTTCCTGCCCCACACGACCGTTCTCGCTCGTTGGTGGGAAGACGTGTCCGATGTATACGGGCTTACTCGACCCCGCGAGCCAGCAACCCGCCAGCGGAATCGTGAGAATTGAGAGCAACAAGTACCTGAGCACGAATATGTTATCCTTTGATTTTGGCTGAATGCGGATACCGTATGTCATTTTGTATTGTAGGCCCGGTTGGAAGAAAAAGGAAAAGAGTTCGGGTGTTGGTTCGGTCACATTCGGTCGGAAAACAAGAATGGCGTCTGACGAGTCGGGCTCATAAAAAAAGAAAAAAACGTTGGCCACAACGCAGCCGTAACCGACACAGAAACTCCCTCATGCTCAACCCCGCCAC
>CAYYUU010001081.1:0-2946 GCA_964474955.1 uncultured Alcaligenaceae bacterium
AAACCCAGAAAGAACTTCAAGAAGGCAAGGTGAACGTTTATCGAAATCGGTGGCAGAGGAAGAAGACGTTTGAATAGTCCGCCGGCATTGGCGTAAACAGCACCGACAGGAAGTGCCACGTCCAATGCGGCCGCGCTACCGCGATCCTACCTCCCTTCGCCCGTCAAGGAAGATCGAAACTTGTCCAAAGGTTCAAGCCGCAATGGCAACGCTCGCACGCGGCTGAACTTCGCGTTATCCCTTGGAATCATCCATGACAGCTTTGGCCACATTTGGAACGCCAGTTCGCGTCACGCCATGGGATGATCTTCAATACTGGTCCTGCCCCGAATTCGATTGGGAGTTTGTCGATGACAGAGCCCCTTTCGTTTTCCAGGTCGCGGGTTGGCTCGAAGACGGTCACATTCGCTATGGTCTCTTCGGCCTTGTTGTGGAAGGGCCGCAACGTTATCGGGACCGGGGAGAACTATCACAAAGATTCCAAGACGCCGATCGTGAACTACGGGTTCTACCACGAGGCAACGAACACGTGGTACGGACCCATCGACCAGAACCTGCGGAAATCGAAGGACTGGAAAACGTATCAGTTCATCCACATCCCCACCCACCCTGGGAAGTGGAAACTCTACGTACAACTCAACGGGTGGGGGAACTTTGGCAACCAACTGAAGGTATCCTTCGACGATTTTTCAGTTCGCCCGATCAAATGATGATATTCTGCGAAAATACTCCAATTTCCTCGTTATACTATTTGCTGTGATGCCATCGCTCGGGCACGTCGCACCGCCAACGGCGCTGGAAAATGCAGGGCATGAACGTCTTGGTGCGTTCCGGAATCTCCATCTCAGGGTTCAAACCACATCAAAGGAAAGACATATGAAGCTATTCACCGGGAGCCTGTTGGCTCTTCTTCTGTGCGCCAGTCAGTCCATGGCGACTGAGAAGCCAAACATCGTTTTGATTTTCGTCGACGACTGGGCGTGGTGCGGGACGCCCGTCCGCATGGACGACAAAATGCCCAACTCGGCAATGCCGGTGTTACGCATGCCGCATTTGGAGAAGATGGCCAAGGACGGCATGAGGTTCCGCAACGCCTATTCGGGAGCACCACAATGTTCGCCATCGCGCGTCTGTCTGCAGACCGGTCAATCAGCAGCGAGGAGTGGATTCACGGTCTTCATGAGGCCGGGCAAGAAAGGCCAGATCTTTGACACCAGCCGAAAATACTCTCAGTTCCCGGTGGTCCCTTGCACCTCAGACGGCACGATCGATCCGGAAGCGATCACGATCGCTGAAGCACTCAAGAAGCTCGGATATGTCTGCGCGCATTTTGGGAAGTGGCACATGCGAGGAGATCCCGGTGCCGAGGGGTACGCCGAGCACGACGGAGCCACGACGAACAAGGAGGGAAATGAGCAACTCCTTCTCGATCCCAAGCGGATGTTCAGCATCACGAAACGTGGCCTCGAGTTCATGGAAAAACAGCACAAAGCCGGCAAGCCTTTCTATCTCCAACTCTCCCACTATGCGATGCACGCAGGCCGACAATGCCTCGCCAAAACGCGCGCGAAGTACGCCAAGCATCCGGTCCTGAAGAAGTATTACAAGAAACATGGATTGCAGGGTAAGAAGCTCAAATACAAGAGAGATCCGGCCGTCTGGTTGGGAATGGGAGAAGACCTCGATACGACCATCGGCTTGGTCCTTGCTAAGCTCGAAGAGCTGAAGATCCGAGACAATACATACGTGATCGTCACGGCCGACAACGGCTATCGTCACAAATTCTTTCCAGGTCTCACGCAGCCGTTGCACGGAGGTAAGTGGTGGCTGTGGCAGGGTGGAGTGCGTGTGCCGATGATTGCCACTGGTCCGGGGATCAAAGGCGGATCAGTTTGTCGCGATAACGTGATCAATTACGACTTCCTCCCAACGTTTGTCGAATGGGCTGGCGGCGACCAAAGCAAGATGAAGAACATCGACGGCGTTAGCCTGGCGGGACTCATGCGCGGAAAGAAGGCCGACGAAAAATTCCGCAACCGCTTCCTCTACTTCCATTACCCGCACTACCGAACGAGCATGCCACACTCGGCGATTGTTTCGGGGAAGCTCAAGGTGATTCATTTCTACGAACGACCCGATATTCGCATGTTGTTCGATTTGAAAGACGAAAGAGAGGTCAAGAACGTCGCGGGCCAATCGCCGAAAACACACCAACGGCTCTATCGCGAGATGATGGGGTACTTCAAAAAGGTTGGCGCACGTTTGCCAAAGCGCAACCCCAATTACAGTCTGGCTGCCTACCAGAAGGCCAAGCAGTATGAGATGATCAAAAAGTGGGGGCCGTTCAAGGGCGAACGGAAGCTCGAAGATGATGAGAAGTGAAAGAACATAACGTGTGACAACCAAGGTCCACCAAGTCACAGCTGTTTCTGCGATCTTCCTCGATTGCTAAACTTATCCCAAAACCAATGAAGGTGAAGTTATGTCGGCGGAAACGAACAATTCCAATCCAAGTCGAAAGCCCAACCTGTTTCTTTGGGTTGGGTTTTTCCTGGTACTATTTGGGTTTCTGAGTTATTTCTTCTACTTCGTTTTTCTTTCTGATTTCCGAGATTTCCCTTGGGCCAATCTTCCTCTTCTGATTCTCGGCTTAGCTCTCCTCGGAATGGCTGTGTGGCGGTCCTTTGCGCGCCCAAAGGTATATCGAGGAAGGATTCTTGGGAGTATATTCCTTTTGCTCTCCGTTGGTATCACTTCACTATTCTATTACTACATCTTTCACCTTTCCTATCAGGTTCCACCCCCGAGTGAGGTTACTCAGAACCTGGAAACTGCTCCCGATATTGCACTGGTAGATCACGAAGGAAACAAAGTCCGTTTGAAGGATTACCACGGCAAACACGTTGTGCTTAGTTTCTATCGCGGCTATTGGTGACCGTTTTGCAT
>CAYYUU010001082.1:0-2946 GCA_964474955.1 uncultured Alcaligenaceae bacterium
CCAGACATCTCAGTCGCCAAACTCCTCCAACCCCACGCCATGGGCGATGGACCGGAGGTTCCTTCAGGAGAACCGGGGCCTCCCATGCCTGGAGGCGGACCACCTGGGGAGCCACCAATCCCTGATGGTCCTCCTGGGGAACCACCGATGCCGGGCGGAGGACCACCCGGAGAGCCACCAATCCCTGGAGGGCCGCCGATGCCTGGCGGCCCCGGATTGCCCACCGATCCTGAACAAGAGAAGGCCGTAAAGGCCCTCACGAAAGACCAGAAAAAATTGCTCAAAGAAATCCACCAGCGTTACGGGACCCTTGCGTCGTCCCAACTTGGACACAGCGTCCATGAAGGTGATCAGAAATTTGACCTCAAACTCAAGTAAGGCTTCCTTGCCTGCGAACAGGATAATCTGTCTTCCTCATCGGAGTTGATCGCATGAAAAGTCTTTTCCCAAACAAGCCAACACGAAGCGGGTTCACCCTCATCGAATTGTTGGTCGTCATCGCCATCATCGCTATCCTCATCGGTTTGCTTCTGCCCGCCGTCCAAAAAGTCCGCGAAGCTGGCGCGAGAGCCGAGAACGCCAACAAGATGAAACAAATCGTCTTGGCCTGCCATAGTTTTCAAGACCAACAACAAGAACTACCCCATTACCGATTGTATGCCTACGGATATGCAAATTATCGGAGTTACAGCTACTGGGCGGATCGGTACGGATACATGTCCGATGGAGCGGCTTCCGGAACAGCCCTCTTTGAAATTCTGCCGTACATCGAGCAGGACAATATGTACAAGTCAACGTACGGTGTCATCAAACGAGGATATCAGTACGAGCGAGAGTACAACGGAAGTTCAACCAGCCGTGGATACGATTGGACATATCAGAAACCTTTTATGGCGTATCAAGCTCACCGAGGAAGGGGACGAATTCCAACTTACGTCATCGATAATGACCCGAGCAATCCCGGCGTGGAAGAACAGGTGAATTTCTTGATGAACACATCTGTTCTCACTTCCAAGACTATCTATGGCTCCAAGTACGTCAGTGGCAACAAACAACGCCTCGAGAAGATGCTCGACGGAACGTCCAACACAATCATGTGGGCCGAGGGCTATTCCAATTGTGCCCAGGAGACTTACACCGACTACCACGAACGATACCCAAATTCTTACGCGCCCGGATCCTACTACAAACGTACGAACAATTACACCCGCATCTGGAATTACGATCCGAACTATTACACATATAGCTACAAGTATTCCCGTTCTTCAACCAATACGAGCGAAGGTCGATTGTACAAATACGATTACGAGACCACGCGGAATTACTATCCGTATTTTTCTCGCTACGGAGCATATGACTACAATACTCGATCTTATATTCCGTTCCAAGCGAATCCGCGCCCGGAAGATTGTATAGTGTCTGCGGCTCAATCCACAACTTCGGGTGGTTTGCTCGTCGGTGTCTCCGATGGCCACATTCGGTTTGTTTCACCAACAATCAGTATTGAAACTTGGCGAGCGGCTGGAACCCCAAGTTCTGGAGACATTCTCGGGAATGAATGGTAGTCTTCTCCAAAATTGTGTGATGGGATAAACATAGTGGCCCTGCTTGACCAATCAAGCAGGGCCACTTTTTTGTAATCGAGAGAATGTTCAGACCAAGGATTTTATGGCCAACAACCCGCACGACACGACGAAGAATCCGGTTTGTGGCAGACAGAATTGCTCAGGATCATCAAAGGAGGCTTCCACGCGAGAGAAATTTCTACTCTGGTGTCTTGCCTCGCTCGTTGGCACAATCCTGGCTCAGAGCGGTTCCCGCTTGCGTTGGGGACAATTCAAAGTCCCTCTCCCCGCTTGCGAGGCGAGGGACTTTGAAAAAGAAATCATACCCAAACCAATCGTGAACCGCTCTAATGAGGTCAGAAATGAATCACACGGAAACCATCAACGATTACCTGAACGGACCCCAGTTGATCCGCGAGGCAATCGCCGGAATGACGTCCGAACAAATCGATGCAACCCCTATCCCAGGAAAATGGTCCACGCGACAAGTCATCTGTCACATCACCGACTATGAGCCCGTCTACGCCGATCGAATCAAACGAGTCATTGCCGAAGACCAACCGACCCTGATGAATGGCGATCCAGATTTGTTCGCGGCCAACCTCGCGTATGCCGCTCGTGATCTCGATGAAGAAATTCATCTCATTGAGGTCATTCGGAATCACGTTGCCCGAATCCTCAGAACGTTGCCAGCGGAAGCCTTTGAACGGACGGGAACTCACACCGTCGATGGCTCACTCACACTCGCCCAACTTCTGACTCGGATCACTAACCACGTCCCGCACCACATGAAATTTGTGGCCGAGAAACGTGCGTCTCTTGGGTGTTAGGCAACAGCCGTCGCTTGGAAAGTTGCTTTTCGCGGAGGGAAAAGTTATTTCTCAGGAACTCGCCCCGACCATTTCTCTGGTCTTCTCGACGACCGCATCTTGGTCCAGAGTATTCGCGGCAATCCAACCCGACATGAGGACCATCGGCATTCCTGGCCCGGGGTGTGCCGAACCTCCGGCGAAGTATAAGCCTTCGACGTCCGGACTTCGGTTCGCCGGCTTGAACGCTCCCATGTAGCGTCCGTGGCTTGCGAGTCCGTAAATCGCACCGTTAAAGACGTGATATCGGTCGTGGATGTCTTGCGGAGTGAGATAGCTTTCGTACCGGATTCGGCTCTCCAAGTCGGTCATTCCGGCGGTGTTGGCCAGTTTGTCGAAGATGACTCGCCGGTATTCCGGATACATCTTCTTCCAGTCGTGGTGCGGTCGCAAGTAAGGCGTGTGCACCAAGATGTAAAGGGCTTCGCCGCCATCAGGAGCACCCTCGGGTTCGGTGAAGGCCGGCGCACAAATGAAGGCCGTCGGATCCGGTGCCGGTTCGCCTTTCCGGT
>CAYYUU010001083.1:0-2943 GCA_964474955.1 uncultured Alcaligenaceae bacterium
GTGCCAAGTCATCCGCTGTTACTCGATTGGCTGTCCGTTGAGTTCCGCGAGAAGGGTTGGGACATCAAAGCCCTGCACAAAATGATCGTCATGTCGGCGACGTACCGGCAATCTTCGAAAGTCACGCCGGAGCTGAAAAAACGCGATCCAGAAAATCGACTTCTCGCACGGGGTCCGTCGGTCCGTCTCGACGCCGAAGTCATCCGCGACCAGGCGTTGGCCTTGAGCGGCCTACTCATACGGCGAATTGGAGGACCAAGCGTTCGACCGCCGCAGCCTTTGGGATTGTGGAAAGCGGTCGGGTACTCGGGTTCAAACACCGTCCGCTTCAAGCGAGACTTCGGGGCCGACAAAGTCTTCCGCCGCAGCCTCTACACGTTCTGGAAGCGGACTTCGCCACCGCCGCAAATGTCGATCTTCGATGCACCCTCGCGGGAGCAATGCCGCGTTCGTCGCGAAAGGACGAACACGCCGCTCCAAGCCCTGGTCATTATGAACGAAAGGCAGTTCGTCGAGTGTGCTCGCCACCTGGCCCAACGAATCATGAAGGAAGGCGGCAAGACCAAGGAGGATCGCATCAAATGGGCGTATCACCTGGCGACCTCGCATTATCCGTCGAAAGCCGACCTCAAAGATCTTGTGGCGACGTATGACTTCTGCTTCAAGGAATTTTCCAAGAACCGGAAGGAAGCCGAAGAATTGATCAAGTACGGCGACACGCCGCCGGATGCCTCGCTCGATCCGGTCGAGTTGGCGTCGTGGACGATGGTGGCGAATACGCTACTCAACTTGCACGAGGTGGTGAATAAGAGTTAGCGAAGAGGAAAGGGAACCGCTTGGAGACCAACTCGGGGAAGGACCATGAAACCCAAGGTGTATCTCGAAACGACCGTTGTCAGTTACCTGACCGCCTGGTCTTCCCGAGATGTTGTCATTGCAGGACATCAGCAGGTCACCCACGACTGGTGGCGTGATGCGCCGATGAGGTTTGAACTTGTGGCCTCGGAACTTGTTGTGAACGAAGCCTCAGCCGGTGACCCCGAGGCTGCAAAAGAACGCCTCGCAATTCTCCAATCAATTCCTCTCCTCGAAGTGACAGGTGAGGCCGCGAATCTTGCGAAGGAACTCGTGAGTTCTGTCGCGAATCCAAAAAAGGCTGTGGAAGATGCGGCGCACATCGCCATCGCCGTGACGAATGGAATTGATTACTTGGTGACCTGGAACTGTCGCCATATCGCAAATGCCACGATGCGATCCGAAATCGAACGAGTCTGCCGAGAGAACGGTTACGACCCAATAATTATTTGCACTCCCGATGAACTGATGGAGCCTGAAGATGCAGACCACGACAACTCCGCCTGATCCGATAGTCGCTGAAGTCCGGGCTGCGCGTGACCAACACGCCGCCCAATTTGGTTATGATCTCGATGCGATCTTTGCGGATCTTATCGCTCGACAACAAACGTCCGAGCGAGAGTATGTGCGATATCCCGCACGTCCTGCCAAGTCAACCGCGAAGTCGTCAGATACGTCTGACGAAGGAAGTTGACTGGGAGAACCGCAACAACAAAGAAAGTGGATGGCCAATGGAGACCGAAGCGGTTTTGGAAGACCCCGTCCTCGGGAAACTCATCCCGAGGACAAATGGTTTGGGATTCACCTTCTCGCTTCCCCGGAAACGTCAAGGGCGCGGGACGTTCGTCGACGCTTCGCCGGAAAAATATCCAAGCGAAGAATGGCTCATCGCAGTGCGGAAATATATCGCGTGGTTCCGCCCAAAAGAAGTCGCGTTTCGAGCCTACATCGCGGAGCAATGTTTCCCTGGCTGGTTGAGCGGTTGGTACGATCCCGAAATCGATCGAACGCGAACTCAACTTGGGTTTCAGCGAAAAATAAACCTGTCCGGGATCAACTTTTATTGGGACGAAGACGACGCAGGGGTAAGCGTCATCTACAACGACGGTGGTCTCTTCGGAAATCACGGCCTTGAGGTGGCTACGGATTACGCGGGCAACATTCGAGGCAAGCCGCTGATGTTCGGCTAACCTCGTCATGCATTATTTCTCGTTCGCCCTGAAGGAATCGATAATGCGACGATTGTTCCAATATTTGGCGTTGTTTCTGTTCGTGGGCATGACGTTCACGACGGGAGCCACCGTTGCTCAAGCCGAAACGTCAGACGACGTTCAGCCCGATGCGAAGAATTTTGTCACTCGCGTTACGCTCACAGCGACCAACGGCTGGATCTCGACCAATGAAGTGCTGAATGCTCTTGGAAAGGTCGAAGGATACGACGCCAAAGCATTCACGGAATTACTGCCCGCGGGGTCTTTTCGGATCGACAGACGTTGGACGTCGCTTTCGGTCTGGGGCTGGAACAAAGTGTTACCTGACGGAATCCGGGTGCAAGTCATACCAAAAAAGCGGAAGGTCGAACCGAAACTCGTGATTCTTGTGGACCGAGCCAAACTGCGAAACTCTCGTCGCGCGGGTCAAAGGAAAGTTCGCGGGTTCATCACATGGGTCGGTTTTGGTCCGAAGAATGACCTGACGCTTCAGAACCCCAAATTGCTAAAGGAACTACGCAGCAAACGAGGCAAGCCTCGCGATTTGGTCATTGTATTGCATGGGTATCAAGACAAGAGCACGTCCGCCGAGAGTCTTGCGAAGTACTTGCAGAAAAAAGGATTCGTCGTTGCCGCCGTTGGATATCCCAACGACCAGCCGATTACTGACTCGTCGAAAGAACTCTCCGACGGGTTGAAAGATTTGCACAAACGGTTGCCGAAAGTTCGCGTCCGAGTCGTCGCCCATTCGATGGGTGGGCTCGTGGTCCGGCGAATGATCGAAGACCCGAAACTCGATCCCGGAAATGTGCCGCAACTGATCATGGTGGCGACGCCGAACCACGGCTCCGAGATCGCGGTCCTGGGTGGTTCGCTT